>CALAZP010000275.1 GCA_937926355.1 uncultured Saprospirales bacterium | reverse complement strand
ATACATAAGCATCCATATAAACAGGGTTAGAAGCAATCTTCCCAAGAGGAATCATGGTTTCAGCAATAAAACCAGTTTCTTCTCTTAGTTCTCGAATTCCTGCATCTTTAGGTTCTTCTCCTTCATCGATTAATCCACCGGGTATTTCTAAAGTGAAAGTTTGAGTGCCGAATCTAAATTGTCTCACAAAGACAATACGTTCCTTATCAACCACTGCTACTACGTTGACCGCATCCTTGCTTTTCAAAACTACCCTTGGAGCTTTCAACCCATTTCGAGGATTTTCCATTAAGTCAATCCTTGCTTTGAATAGCCTCAAATCAGGCCCTTCCTCGGATTTCAAGCATTTCCATTTTTTGAGTTTCAATGCACCTTTCTTTATTCTTCAATAATAGCGTCGTCAATAATTTCATCCCCATCTCCGTCTAAATCCTCAAATCCTTTTACCGGACCCTTTGCTGGTTTTTCAACCGGTTCTTTTTGTTCAATAGTTATTTTGCCTTTTTGAGCTGCTTCGTAATCACCTTTGGCAAATTGATCTGCTTTTTCAAAAAAATCACGAGAGTCGTCAAGCAAACTCTCTCCATGAGAGCTATGAGGGCGAAATTCCTTTTCATTTTTTTCTAGCGCTTGTTCTTTTCGGGCTAATTCATCGTAGTGATCAATTTTACTTTTTATTTTATCGCCAAGGGAAGCTGACTCTTTTTTTATCTTATTGGCGGTGTTCCAAACTTTATCCACCATCTGATCAGAGGCTGCCATGGTTTTTTCCCCAAAGAGTACTTCTTTGATTTTGTCCAATATTCCCATAATCTTTTTTTCCAAAGGTAAACGATTTCCAAACTTTAAGGAAATTGATATTTTTACTAAAAATTAAAAGGATTATGGATTACGCCTATTTAGGAAATACGGATGTTAAGGTGAGTAAGATTTGTTTGGGAACCATGACCTTCGGGGAACAAAATACGGAGGAAGAAGGACATGATCAATTAGATTATGCTTTAGATCATGAAGTAAATTTTATTGATACCGCCGAGATGTATCCTGTGCCTGGAAGGAGTGAAACACAAGGTAGGACAGAAGAAATCATCGGGACTTGGATTCAGAAAAGGAAAAATAGGGATGCTTTTATCTTGGCTTCTAAAGTAGTGGGGCCCACCAATATGACCTGGATCAGAGAAAATGCTGGTTTCAAATCAAACCAAATTCAAGAAGCTATAGAAGGGAGTCTGCGAAGGCTGCAAACTGATTATATAGATTTGTATCAATTGCATTGGCCTGAACGACCCACAACTATGTTTGGCGTGCGAAATTATCCCGCAGATAAAAGTGATCGATGGGAGGATAATTTTCAAGCAGTACTTACTAAAATGCAATCGCTTGTCGAAGAGGGTAAAATCAGATATTTTGGACTTTCCAATGAAACTCCCTGGGGTACCATGCATTTTTTAAAAATGGCGGAAAAATATGATTTGCCTCGATGCGTCAGTATTCAAAATCCTTATAATTTACTCAATAGGCATTACGAGGTGGGTTTGTCTGAAGTTTCTATGATGGAGAAAGTTGGACTTTTAGCCTATTCTCCAATGGCTTTTGGTCTCCTTTCTGGCAAATACGAAGATGGCACTGATACCAGTTTTTCTCGCTTGAATCAATTCAAACAAATGTCGCGATATGATGGGACAGGTAGTAGAGCTGCAGCTAAAAAGTATATTCAACTTGCCAAAGACCACCAGCTTAGCCCAGCACAAATGAGTTTGGCATTTATCAATGACCAACCTTTTGTAACCAGTAATATTATCGGAGCGACGGATATGATTCAATTAAAAGATAATATAGAAAGTATTCAAGTGAAGTTAACCCCTGAAATTTTAAAGGAAATCAATGCCATACATGAAGAGATTCCGAATCCTTCTTGTTAAAGTTTACGGTACATGCAATTAGACTTACTCAATGAATATTTGACAAAATTTAAGGTAGAAAGGAGTGAAGATAAGTGGATTTCTTTTTATGAAGCGGTAGATAATTTTCAAACCAATTGGGATTTACAAGCCGATGATTTGGTGCAAATGTACAATACATCACTCCATTCTATGCATTCTAGACGGTGGTGGAATAGGGAAGCTTTTGAACCCAAAAGGGTGATGTTGGCTTTTATGAAATTGGAACCGGATTTCTGCAAACACGCCTTCCGCGATTTGTTTGACGAAACCAAAACCATAGATGGCAGAGTAGAAAGGTTTGTTTTTTATTGTGGTGAATTATTGGACTTACTCAAAGAATCTTCACCCAAATCTAAAATTAGAAGTCATTATCACGATAAAGAATATCAAATGCCCTTCCT
>CALAZP010000274.1 GCA_937926355.1 uncultured Saprospirales bacterium | reverse complement strand
GCCTTATTTACTAATAGAACCGTTGAAGGATGGGCTTCTATAATGGTAGTAGTATTATTTTTAGGAGGTGTTCAGTTATTATCTCTAGGCGTATTTGGTGAATACATTGGACGAATCAATGAAGAAGTTAAAAAGAGACCAAATTATATCATTGCCGATAAAATTAATTTTGAGGAATAAATTATGAAAGAGTTTATTATTAATCCTTTTTGTATCCTCTCCATAACGTAAATCCTAACAACCCAAAAACCAATATTGAGCTCACCAATGAAATGGGTTCCCCAATGACCACCGTTCTAGGTATAAATTCAAAAACTATTTCATGTTGCCCAGCTGGCACCCTCAACCCCCTCAAAGCATAATTCACCCGGATGTGTTCGACTGCCTGCCCATCAATATAAGCTTTCCAACCTCGATTGGGTCCATACCAAATTTCAGAAAAGACGGCCAACTGCTCTCGGCCACTTGCACTATTATAGACCAATCTATCTGGTTCGTAATTAGTCAGTTCTAACCGAGCTTTTTCATCTTTCCCCATTGGCAAATTATCCAAATAACCAGGAAATTCACTGGCCAATACCACAGCAGTTTCCGCAGGGTCAATAGTATTTAATGCATTGATTTCCTCCTCAGGAGAATTCACAGTCATGACATTTCCAACGGTCCAAGCATTACCCAAAGCTCCAGAATTGGTCTGCGCAGCAGGAGTACCTCCATTGTCAACAATAAAGTATTTGGTGTTCAACATATTAAACACCGCCTGGTTATTACGCGTTATATGCCGGTCAATTAAGTCTTGATAACGCTGCATTTTAGCGGGATCATATCCCCCTACCGTATTGTGAAAAGCTGAAGTATAGGAGCTATTATAAGGATCAATGGTCAAATCATGCAATCGATATAGCGCTCTATCTCCCTCCTGCTGTTGTATTTGTACATCAACGGCCCTAGGAGTCAGGGTTTGCTCCTTCAACTGCCTAGGTGCAATATACTCGTTATGTTTTAGATATCGCCAATTCACCCCCATCAGATCCACTAAAAACAAGAATCCCAAACCAATACCCAATAAATTCCGATTCAAATTGCCCTTTATATAAAACCATACCAGTCCAGCCACTCCAGTTATCAAAAAGAAAGTCCTCCAGGAATCTCCCACCATCAATGCTTTTCTGTCAGCAATAAAAATGCTCATATCAACGCCTTGCTGAACATATCGCGCATCAGCCTCCCCAGTAAACGTAAAAAAAGAAGGAGCCAATAGCGCACCAAAAAGCGCTACACCACCACAGATGCCGTATGTAATAAAGAGTGGTTTTTCAAATGTATGCTTCACCGTTTGTTTTTTCTTAGCTGCTTTTTTGATAGGATGTTGCCAAACTTCATGTAAGGTCAACCCAGCCATCAACACAAAGAAATAGGGAGCCGCGTTAAGAACCGTCTGAGGAGCCCTGAATTTAGAGTAAAAAGGAAAATATTCAAATATGAATCGGTTAAGGAGCTCAAAATGATCTCCCATGGATAGCAATATCATCCAAAGTCCGGTAATTCCCAACCACCATTTGACAGTTCCTTTGAGAATAAAAAGACCCAGAATAAATAAAAATAAAATAGTTGCACCGAAGTACAAAGGTCCTTCGGTAAAAGGAAGCTTGCCCCAATATAAAGGAGCATTCCTGATTCGGAAGCGCTTAAAAGATTCGGAGTCCACACCTACTTCCTCACCACTCCCACCTCCAGCAAATCCTGGAATATACATCGGCATGAGGTCTTCAACGCCATTACTCCAAGCAGTGGCATAATTCCACTCCAAACCGTCTACATTACTACTGCTTGCTGCACTAGGATTCGCATTTTCACTTTTCAGAATGGCATCACCCCGCATAGTCACTTTGGAATAATCGTATAAAGAAAAGGTTCTTGTAGCAGAAGTCCCTACACCCAAAAGAATAGATCCAACCACCAAAAGTACGCCCTTTGCAAAATGAACCCACTCCTTATTTTTTACAGTTTGAATCGTATATAAAATCCCATAAATCAAAAAGCCCAACAATACATAATAGGTCATTTGAGGATGCCGAGCATAAAAACTAAAGGAAAATCCTAACGTCAGTAGCAAAAAACCTATCAAATATTTGCGCTCTTCAAATATTTTCCAAACCCCTCCAATCAAAAGAGGCGTAAATATTAAGGTTCTGATCTTAGCCGCATGACCTGCACCCCACAAAATCAATGTCCCAGATCCATATACGACCGGAAAGGAGGAGATAGCAGCTAACATGGGAGAAAGGCCCAACATAATGAAAAGCATATACATTAACACACAGCCCATAAAGTACATGCCAAT
>CALAZP010000273.1 GCA_937926355.1 uncultured Saprospirales bacterium | reverse complement strand
ATGTCCCAGCAAGGATATGTATCTCGATACGATTGGAAAACTGGAAATAATTATTCCGTAAGACCTAACCACCCAGATCCAGAAGTGCAGCTCCGATTCAACTGGAATGCTGCCATAGGACAAGATCCGTTTGATAATAGCACCGTTTATTTTGGAAGTCAGTTTGTGCATAAATCCACCGACAAGGGTTTGACATGGGAGGTGATTTCTCCAGATTTGACTACTAATGATCCCGACAAACAAAAACAAGGAGAGAGTGGTGGATTGACGCTCGATGCAACTGGAGCAGAAAATCATTGTACGATTTTAGCTATCGAACCGTCTTCGACGGAAAAAGATGTATTGTGGGTTGGCTCCGATGATGGTCAAGTTCACCTAACTCGAGATGGAGGCGCCAACTGGGAAAATCTAACCAAAAACATCAAGGGATTACCCAACGGGTCTTGGATAACTCAAATAAAAGCTTCTAATAAAGTAAAAGGAGAAGCACTCCTGGTAGCCAACGATTATAGAAGACACAACTATGGTACTTTCGTTTTCAAAACGTCCAATTATGGTAAATCTTGGAAACGCATAGCAACAGATGAAGCGATTGGTAGTTTTGCCCTTTGTATAGTAGAAGATGTAGTTAATCCTAATTTGCTATTCTTAGGTGCTGATAACGGACTTCATATTTCATTAGATGGAGGAGCCAATTGGGAAAAAGTAGACACTAAATTATTCCCTACCGTTCCTGTTAATGACTTAGTCATTCACCCCAGAGAACACGATTTGGTGATTGGAACCTTTGGAAGGGCATTCTGGGTGCTCGACGATATTCGCCCACTTAGAGCCATAGCAGCTGATCCCTCCCTATTAAAAGAACCCGCCCATTTATTTGAACCTCCAGTGGGTTATTTAGCTGCTTATCAACAAGCCAATGGGACTAGATTTGGAGGCGATGCCATCTATAACGGAGAAAATCGAAGAAGGGGAGCCATGATTTCCTACTACGTTAATCCTGAGAAAGATGCAAAGGATACCCTTTTCCTTGAAATTTATAAAGGTGACCAACTTATCAGAACATTGCGGCAAACTTCCATTAAAGAACAGGGGATATTTAGGATGTACTGGGGCATGGATGAAAAAGGGCCCGATCGACCCGCTAGGAGAATTCGAAATAGCGATCGTGAACCTTCTGGTAAGGACGTGCTCCCGGGAAACTATCAATTGGTTTTAAAGTATGCGGGTAAGGTGGATACGCAAACTATTTCCGTAGAGAGTGACCCTAGAATTCCTGCTAATTTAGAGGACCTAAAATCTGTTTACGACGCTGCTAACCAAATTGAAAATTATACCCAATTGTCAGCCGATATGGTGAAAGCTTTATTGGAAAGGAAAGATTT
>CALAZP010000272.1 GCA_937926355.1 uncultured Saprospirales bacterium | reverse complement strand
CAATTTCTACTATAAATATTTAATTACTAATCGCCTCATTACTTTTTATTATCGCTCCGCCAAATATCTATATCTCTTGCACATCTTTCTCTTTGACCACACAAATATAAATTACACTTTCATCGCCGAAATCAGCAAGTGCCACAAACAAACCATTACCATAAGTATAAGTGACACTTTTCCACAGACCATAAGGAGCCGTTTGAGCAGTCCAGATAATCGTATCTGCCGAAGAATAGTCGTAATCGTAAAAAAGTGACCCGTTTACATTCTCAAAATAATTATGGGAAGTTTCTTCACCTAAATTGCCAAAATTAAAATCCGGATTATCAGGATAATCAATAACTAGGCTATAACCAGGGGGAACAAATCCCAGCAAGGGTATCGCAAAAACTAAAAAAAGTAAAAATTTGCTTTTCATCTATCATGTTTTTCTTGAGTCGTTAATAATTTTACATAAAAAAATTTAATGCCCAAAGCAACCTAATTATAGTGGTCAAAATAAATTTTTGACACACCTTAATATTTGAATATCAGATATTTATATAATTTTTTGAAAAACAAATGTTAGATGAAAAAAGATGAAATTATAGCTAATTTCTGACCGCTAAAGCAAACGACCATAAGGAGGAACTCACCCAATCTGGACTAACTTCTCGGAGCTGTTCGGAATCTGATCCACCTATAAAAACGGTACGCATACCGAGATGTTGTCCAAATAAGATATCAGACGCCATATCCCCTACCATAACGGAATTTTTAAAATCAATAGATGAATCTAACTCTTGGGCAGCCAATGCCATATAGGAATGGGGCTTTCGGCAGTTGTTGGTTTTACTTGCCAAATCAGGACAATAGTGGATTTGATGAATCACAGCAGCAGATTGAATCATCTCAGAACGCATACAGTCATGAATCCGACTCAAATCCTCTTCAGTCATCCATCCTTTACCAATGCCTTGTTGATTCGTAACCAGAACAATTCTTCTAAACCAAAGACCTAAAATAAATAACGCCTCAGGTACTTTTGGCAATAGTTCAAAATCGTCAGGATGCTGAACATAGCCCCCCACTATTCGCCTATTCACCACCCCATCCCGGTCTAAAAATAAAGTACAGTTGGATTTGACAAAAAATGACATTAAAACATATTTTCCTCCACCAATTGGCAAAGGATATGTCCCATCAAAATATGACTTTCTTGTATTCTTGGGGTATCCGATGAAGGTACATTCAAAAGTAGATGAACCTTATCTACCATCGCTCCGCCACCCTGGCCAGTCATTCCAATGGTCTTTGCACCAAGAGCATTGGCCTTATCAATAGCTTTAATAATATTGGAAGAATGTCCAGAAGTGGAAATGGCTACCAATATATCTCCCTTTCTAACCATGGCTTCCACCATCCTTTCATAGACTAACTCATAGGAATAGTCATTGGCCACCGCAGTTAGATAAGACGAATTGACATGTAACGCCTCTGAATATAATGGCGGTCTGTCTTTGTAAAAACGTCCAGAGAATTCCGCTGCCAAATGTTGCGCATCAGCTGCACTCCCTCCATTGCCACAAAAGAGCACCTTTTGGTCATTTTGAAAAGCCTTTGTTATCCAACTGGTCGCTTCTTCCAATCTGCCCATAAGGGCAGCATCTTTTGTAATCGCAGTTTTTACAGCAATTGAAGCTTGAATAATTTGCTTAATCTTGGGAATGCTCACCACCTGTGGTTTTTTCAATTAAATAATTATTACGTTCGGGATTGGATCTAACAACCAATTCTGCTAGAAAGCCAGTTACAAACAATTGGGTGCCGATAATTAAAAATAAAAAGCCTAAGAAAAATAATGGCCTATCGGCTATCCCCCCTTGGTTATAGAACAATTTGTTAATGGTCAATGCCGATAATACTACAAATCCCACTATTAAAAATAAAGTACCTAATGCCCCAAAAAAATGCATAGGCCGCTTGGCAAACTTCCCAACGAAAGTAATAGATAACAAATCCAGAAATCCATTTATAAATCGTTCGAATCCAAATTTAGAAATCCCATATTTTCTCGGATAATGCTGAACTACTTGTTCTCCAATTTTATAAAATCCCGCCCATTTGGCCAACAGTGGAATATAGCGGTGCATTTCACCATATACTTCAACACTTTTGACGACATCTAAGCGATAAGCCTTCAATCCGCAGTTAAAGTCGTGTAATTTTATCTTACTGATCCATCTGGTGATTCTATTAAAAAACTTAGAAGGTAAAGTTTTAGAAATAGGGTCGTGGCGATTTTTTTTCCAACCAGATACCAAATCATAACCCTGTCGATTAATGGCATCCATCAAAGCAGGTATTTCATCAGGACTGTCTTGTAAATCTGCATCCATAGTAATAACCACTCTCCCAATCGCTTGCTTGAACCCCACATTCAGCGCAGCAGATTTGCCGTAATTTCTTCGAAATTTGATGCCCACCAAATGAGGGAATGTCTGACTGAGCTGCTCGACAATTTGCCAAGAGCCATCTGATGAACCATCATCGATGAGGATGATCTCTGCCTTAATTTTATTTTCATCTACCACTCGGTTAATCCACTGCACCAACTCTGCCAAGGACTCCTCTTCGTTAAATAATGGTATGACTACGGATAAATCCATAATTAAACTTTAGCATTTCTAGTAAAAATTTGGCCAGCAATAGCCGCCAATAAAAACCCACCTATTAAACTTCTTGCAAAATTAAATAAGAAAGAGGTAAACGCATAAGCTATACCTCCCTCTAATAATTCTTGTTTCATTACACTCGCATTTTCCTTACCTAATAAATGCTCATTAGCGTCTATCCTTTGCAGGGAAATATCCAGTCTTATTTGACCCAATTCATCCACCCAACCTTGGTACATCAAATAATCAACAAAATAATAAATGCCCATAGCGGTAAAGTAGAATTTAAATCCCAAACTAGCTATGGTCTTAAATTCAACCAGCCCTTGATGATATACAAGACTTCGGTCGTAAAAAACCATTCCAACTCCCGTTACTAGAACCGGTATCCAACCCATCCATGCATTGAATAAAAAGTAAGGAGCAACTAAGGCGGTAGTTACCCAAAATAAGGATATAATGACCCCTGTAATTCCTCCATACTTTACCCAATCTTGCATAATCTTTTATAATTAAGCTATTCCTTGAGAAGGTTGCTTTTTCATGACTGCCGAAACCACTAAGGAAATGATTAAACCAAAAAACATAGAACCTAAAATGGCAAACAGGGTAATCATCCCCGGATTCATGAATTTACCATTCATAGCCATAGCTTGTTCCAATTGTTCTCCTTCCATTCCTTGATTTTCCATTTGAGCCCGAGCAGCCTC
>CALAZP010000271.1 GCA_937926355.1 uncultured Saprospirales bacterium | reverse complement strand
TTATTGAGCGAATCTTTGGCATCCCCGAATAGCATTTTTGTCTTATCGTGAAAGAATAACGGATTTTGGATGCCAGCATAACCCGGACTCATACTTCTTTTCAAAACTACTACGTGACCTGCGGTCCAAACTTTCAAAACGGGCATTCCATAAATCGAACTAGAAGGATCATCTTCAGCTGAAGGGTTGACTACATCGTTAGCTCCTACTATAATTACTATATCAGTAGAAGGAAGTGAGCTATTTGCATCTTCTAAATCTAACAATTTAGGGTAGGGAACATCTGCTTCTGCTAAGAGCACATTCATGTGACCGGGCATTCTTCCTGCAACTGGATGAATGGCATATTTGACTTCAACGCCATTGCTGGATAATAAATCGTCAAGTTCTTTAGCTACTTTTTGCGCTTGCGCTACTGCTAAACCATATCCGGGAACAATCATTACTGAATTGGAATAATACAGTTGTATGGCTAAGTCGTTAAGCGTGATTTCTTTTGCTACTCCATCCTGTCCTGCTCCAGCACCTCCGCCACTCGCACTAAATCCGCCTATAAGTACATTAACCAATGACCTATTCATCGCTTCGCACATCAATACAGTCAGAATGGTTCCAGAAGCACCAACTAGAATACCACCTACGATCATAATGTTATTGCCATAGATCAACCCCGCAGCCGCTGCACTGAGACCAGAAAAGGAATTGAGTAATGAAATGACAACTGGCATGTCTGCACCTCCGATTGGAGCCACAAATGTAATTCCGTAAACCAGAGAAATGGCGAAAAGAACCATAACCCAAGTCATTCCATCGGACGCTTGGTGCATAAATGCATATACGGCACTCGCTATAATTCCTGCTAAAAGGACAAAATTGAATAATTGAGGCTGAGGTACTCTAATGGTTGAATCTTTAATAAAGCCTTCTAATTTACCAAACGCCAAAAGGCTTCCAGTAAAAGCGACCCCTCCAATTACCAATGCTAATACAGCTATAAAAAAAGCGCCCCCACCCATATCTGAAAGGGCATTATTCAATTCAGCTAGACCTAGCACCACTGCACAAGCACCTCCTAAACCATTAAAAATAGAAACCATTTGAGGCATAGCCGTCATTTGGACTTTTTTAGCAGCAACCCAACCTATACCTCCTCCAGCAATAAGTCCACCAACAATCCAAATGAAATTATTAGGAGGGGTTTCACTCCCGGTTTGTACATTGACAAAAAAGGTAGCAGCTATACCTATGGCCATACCAATAGCAGCTAAAATATTGCCTTTTCTAGCAGAATCTGGTGAACTAAGTAATCTTAGCCCCCAAACAAATGCAATGGCTCCCACCAAATAGGCTAAATCTGTTATACTTTCCAATAGCATGGGATTATTTTTTTACTTTTTTCTTAAACATTTCTAACATTCTATCAGTCACTGCAAATCCTCCTACCACATTCACCATGCCCAAAACCACCCCAATAAGTCCTAAGGATAAGGTCAAATAATCATCTGGCTGTGCTTGCCTGATAAGAATGATAGCCCCTATTATGACCACTCCACTGATGGCATTAGCTCCAGACATTAATGGGGTATGTAAAACGGTAGGTACCTTAGATATTACCTCAAAGCCTAAAATAATAGTGAAAATCAACAGATAAATCATCAAAAGATTTTCACTAAAAAAAGAAATAATTGAATCCATTTAAATTAAGTTTTAAGAACGTTCAGCAGTGAAAAATGCCCCCCCAATAATTTCATCGGACAAGTCCAGATTCATAGCACCATCCTTTATCCAATATTTCAAAAAATTAATTAAATTATTTGAATATAACTTACTGGCATCTTCAGCCATCAAAGCTGGTAAATTGGAATCTCCAAGGATGGTAACCCCCTTGTGCTGAATAGTTTTTCCATCTTGAGTTAGGGCACAATTGCCTCCGGTGGAAGCAGCCAGATCAACGACTACAGAGCCGGGCATCATTTGTTCAACAGTTTCGGCATCAATTAATACAGGAGCTTTTCTTCCCCTTACCTGTGCAGTAGTAATGATTACATCGGACTTAGAAGCTCTCGCCTGAACCTCAGCGCGTTGCCTTTTCAAAAAATCTTCTGATTGTTCTACAGCATATCCTCCAGCAGCTGTATCATCCGCAGCACCTTCCACCTCAATAAATTTGGCACCAAGACTCTGTACCTCCTCCTTGGCCGCCTTTCGCGTATCAAAAGCCTCTACCTGAGCGCCTAGTCTTTTAGCAGTGGCTATCGCTTGAAGTCCAGCAACACCTGCACCTAGTACCAGTACCTTTGCAGGCTTTAAACTTCCAGCAGCAGTAATCATCATAGGAAAATACCTCGGCAATAATCTAGCTGCCTCTAATACCGCTTTGTATCCAGCGATAGAAGCCATGGAAGATAAGACATCCATACTCTGTGCCAAAGTAGTCCTAGGAATCATATCGAGACTCATCCCTCTTATCCCAAGTGATTGTAGCCGGCCGGTAATCTCCTGATCCATGAAAGGCTGATACTGGCCTATAACCATGGTGTCTTTCTTCAAACTTTTCAATTCAGAATCACTCAATGGATGAATACTAACCACTATATCTGATTCTGCTAATATTTGAGACCTATCGGCTACATTACCATGTGTTGCATACAGTTCATCTCCAAACATAGCAGAGTCCCCAAGGCCTTTTTCGAATAAAAATGCTAACCCAGTTGACTCTAATTTCTTGATTCCTTCTGGCACCAAAGCGACCCGAGTATCATTTATTTCTTTTAGTACTCCTAACTTCATCTTAAATTATTAATTACGGACTTAATATAGCAAATTCATTGCCTTAGCCTATTGATTTTTTAATTTATCTGAAAATATTTTGTCAATCTTCTTGAGTTTAGGGGTAATGACAAAAGAACAATAGGGATTTCTTGCTCCTACTTTTTCGTAGTAATCTTGATGATAATCTTCCGCTTTATAAAAGGCCTCGAAAGGTTCCAGTAGGGTAACAATTTCGGTTTCCCAAATCTCAGTAGCCACCTCCTTTATAGACTTTTCAGCTTTTATCCGCTGGTCTTCTGAATGATAAAAAATAACGGATCGGTACTGAGGACCAACATCATTACCCTGACGATTTAAGGTAGTGGGGTCATGTGCCACCCAGAAAATTTCAAGGATTTCAGAAAAATCGACGATCTTAGGATCAAATGTGATTTGAATAACTTCAGCATGCTGTGTCCTACCACTGGCTACCTTTTCGTAAACGGCATCAGCTTTACTCCCCCCAGAATAGCCGGAAACCACTTTTGTGACCCCTTGTATTTTTTCATAGACCGCTTCAGTACACCAAAAACATCCTCCCCCTAAAGTAGCTATTTCATATTCCTTTTCCATAGGTAGTAAACTGGTTAATTGAACAAATAAAATAAATAGGATATTCATATCTTAATATTTAATTCACTAAAAAAGAACGCTCTGATCTAATAAACTTTGGGAGCTCTTCCACTCCAATTGCGTTTAAAAATTGATTCATTCCCCTAATTTTTGAATCGTCTAAATGATAACTTATATTATTTTTTAAGTAGTGACTTACGTCAAAAGGGGCCTTCCACTGTGGAGTGAGGTGATATACCAGTGAATCGATCTGCTCTATTCCCTGTTGCAGTGCCTGATTAAAATTACTGAGAAGTTCTTCATCAATATCAGCATAAGTCATCCAAACAGCGAATACAAATGGAAGTCCGGTATAAGCCCGCCATATTTCTCCTAAATCATAACAAAAAGGGTATTTTTCAAATAAGTCAATAGTACGGTCGCCAATGACCAAACCTCCTGTGGTCCCATTAATTTGAGTTTCAAATCCTGGCCTTCCTTTTATCCATTCTAACTCCTTATTCCAATATTTTTTCATTAATAATTTAATCAATGCCACTGAAGTTTTGGACTGATAGTCTAAAACTATCTTTTGAATTTTTTCTATTGGGACATGGGAAAATAAACATACCGTCTTAACCGGTCCTTCTGTTCCGATACAGTAATTAGATATTATTTTACCACCAGGCAATTCTTTCGCTAAAGCTATGGGAACCAAACCAATATCAGTTGCTCCCGCCTTGAGTTGATCAGCACAAGCTGAAGGATGAGCCAATTCAATTTCATAATTTGAACGATAGGCAGACCTATCCAATCCGTATAAAAAAGGCTTGGTATTCAAATAATTTACCGCTGAAATCCTTAATTTTCTCAAGGTGCTAAATTTTTATTTTTAAGTTTTCCAAGTGAGAAGTGTCATTTTCTAGATGAAAAATAAAATTTTCAGGTATATACATTCCTTTGAAAAGCCCTGTATTATGATGGTCAACATGTTCCATCTGATTTAATTCTAGGCTTTTTAGCAAACAAATTAATGCTCTTATGGTGCGTCCATGGGAACAAATCAGTACTCTTTTGGCAGGAGTATTTTTTAAATAAGCTACAAATCTGCCTACTCTTTCTCCTAATTCAGCAGCACTCTCCCCACCCTCAAATCTAGCATCATATTCTCCTTGCTGCCAATTTCCAATAACCTCTTGGTATGTTTTTCTAACTAAATCACTATAGGACTTCCCTTCATGGGTTCCCCAACTAATTTCATTAATATCAGCTGTTGCGTAATGTTCAATTCCTAAGTTCAAAAAGGGTTCTAAAGTTTGCTGGGTCCTTTTTAAAGTACTGGTAACCACCAATTCAAAAGGAACTTTCTTGTAGTGTTGGTGGAAAGCCTCAGCTTGGGCCCGTCCGGTATCATTTAAAGAGGAGTCGATACCACCACCTTGAATAATTCCTTTTTTATTGAAGTCGGTTTGCCCATGCCTGATCAAATAAAACTCTTTTTCCATACTACTTAATTGTTTACAACCGGCAGTGATAAATACCCTTTGTACAAATGATCGTCTTCGAATTGGTGGTCTTTATAATTTTTGATTACTCCATAAAGGGTATCTCTTTCAATGGGTTCTCTTCCAACTGCCCGAATCAATTTGACTAAGTCCGCAGTACTCATAGCTGGATTTTGCTCTTCAGAACCAGCCATGGAATAAATCTTAGTAGTGTCGTCGATAGTCCCATCTATATCATTGACCCCATAAGCCAGGGAAAGTTGTGCAATTTGGCGTCCTATCATAGGCCAATAGGATTTGAGGTGTTCAAAATTATCCAAGTAAATTCTGGAAATGGCATAGTTTCTCAAGTCTTCCACAACTGTAGATTCTGAAAGGTGTGAAAGCTGGTTGTCTTTATTCCTAAATTTTAACGGAATGAAAGTTTGAAAACCTCCTGTACGGTCTTGAAGGGTCCTTAGTGCATCCAAATGATGAACCCGATGATGAAATTGTTCAATATGGCCATATAACATAGTGGCGTTGGATTTGGCACCTAATTGATGCCAGATTTCATGGATTTGTAGCCATTCGTCTCCCGTGCACTTGCCGCCAGCAATTTGATCTCTAATCTCTGGATGAAATATTTCAGCTCCGCCACCAGGCATAGAATCCAATCCAGCTTCTTTCATCCTTGCCATACCTTCCTCGTAGCTAATTTTGGCTTTCTTAAAGATGTAATGGTACTCAACAGGAGTCAATGCCTTAATATGCAAATCGGGTCGATGGTTCTTAATCGCAGAAAACAAATTTTCATAAAAAGCAAGATCGTATTGAGGAAGTACCCCTCCTACAATATGAACTTCGGTAACCGGTAGACCATCGTATTTTTTTACGATGTCCAAAATATCCTCCAAACTATATTCCCATCCTTCAGATCTTTTCTTGATGAGTCTGGAATAAGAACAAAAAGTACAAGTGTATAAACATACATTAGTAGGCTCAATATGAAAATTACGGTTGAAGTAGGTTTTGTTTCCGTGTTTTTGTTCTCTGATATGGTTGGCAAGACTACCTAAAAATCCTAAATCAGCGTGTTGATACAAGTACAAAGCATCATCATTGGAAATTCTTTTTCCACTTAAAACTTTCTCTGCGATTTTATTTTCCTCTTTACTTGCCCTTTGATTAAAAATGGTGGTTGTTTCCATATTGATACTTTTGGATTATTTATAACTTACCTTTTATTACCTCTTCAACAGTTTTAATCCAGTTCGGTTGGCGACACCAAAATTAAAAAATAAAACAAAGGTTTCTATTCTAATACCACTTTACAATAGCGCTGTTGACCGCTTAGTTAAAGATTTGATCAATCAATGTAATTTCATTGAAGAGGATTGGGAAATCATTCTTTTAGAAGATGGATCTGACCCTAGTTTTTCTAGCGCAAATGCCAAATTAGCTAATCACCCCAAGGTGAAATGGGTGGAAAGAAATACCAATAAAGGAAGAGCTACTACACGTAATGAATTGGCTCAAATGGCTTCAGGCAATTACTTGATTTTTCTAGATGCCGATAGTCAACTCATCGATCCACTATTTATTCAAAATTATATAGCCCATCTCCCTACTCGTAAAATTATCTGTGGCGGCCGAACCTATTCTCCCCAACCTCCAGCGGAATTAAGTTACCGTCTGCATTGGAACTACGGCATCAAACGAGAGGCTAAATCGATGGAGTTCATGTCCAATAATTTCATGATCCCTCAATCCTTAATGCTAGCCTTGCCTTTTGACAGCAATATTAAATATTATGGACATGAAGATACTTTGCTTGGTCAAATGCTCCAATGGAAAGGTTTGGAAATATCATACATAAAGAATCCTGTCCTACATGCTCAACTTCAAACTGCTGAAGAATTTATTCAAAAATCTAAACAGGCCGTTCAAAATCTTTGGCTCATTAAAAGGAAGTATCCACCATTCCATCATCCTGTTTTAAAAATCACCCAAATAACCCATCAACTGGGTTTTTCCCTAATTATAAAAAGAATGATTAGGACTCTTGGAGGGACTATAAAAGAAAATTTAATAGGTTCGCCTCGACCTCATCTCTTGGGGTTAGATTTACTTAAATGGATGTGGTCCCTGGAGCAGATAACTTCTTCATCTCTTCGATAAGGAACTTGACTTCTTTTTCCCATTGAAAATCTTCTCTAGCGATTAAATTATTTTTTGATAAAGTATGGTATCTACTTTTGTCCTTCATCAACGCTTTTACTTTTTCCACGATAGCATTGGGAGATAAATTTTTGAGTAATATCAAACAATCATATTTTTGATGAATAGCTTGATACTCAGGTAAATCCATATGGATGGCAGGGAGACCAAATTGCATGTAATCAAAGGTCTTATTGGCGAGCGAATAATAATAACTTTGACTTTCCGTATGGAGTAAATTACAACCTAAGCAACCATCAGCAATAAATTCTTCTATTTTTTGTCCAGTTAAAAAATCATTGAAAATTACTCTATGGTAAACTTTTCTTTCAACGGCAAGTTGCTTCAGCTTCTCCTCCAACGGGCCTGATCCCGCCAACCATAATTCGCATTCTTTCAATGAAGTCAAAGCTTCAATTAATTCCTCCAACCCACGTCCCGGGTTATACATTCCTAGGTAAATCATTCTAAAAGGGACTGAAAATTTCTTAGCTTTTACATTCCATTCCGGACGATTTCTGGTATTTCGAATTACCTTGAAATCAGTTTGATACTTTTTCCTTAACTCTTCTGCTAAAGCATCACCTACTGTTATCGCAAGGTCTGCTTGAGGGATACCCCATTTGGCGACTAACTCCCAAATCCGCCGTATGACAGGTCTATCGGATAACTCGGGAACTTCTTCAAAATATTCATGTGCATCAAAGATGAGCCGCCCCCCCAATAATTTTTTATACAAAACTCCTGCACATAATGTATCCAAATCCACCGAATAGACTATCTCAGGGCGATGGATCATTAGGACAATAAATAAACGCAGGTTCATTTCTAAATAGAAAATAGGGCCCCGCTGAAAAAAACACGAGAGCCTGCGCTGTTCAAAAGGAGCATTGTTTAAATCAATACTATCTCTTTTTATCCTACCTATTAATGTAAATGGCCAACCATTTTTTATTAATGCCTCTCCAATTCGTCTCATTCGACGATCTTGATTTAAATCATTGGTTACGGTACAATAAACCATTGGATAAGGTCAATTTTTCATTTTCAATTAATCGTTGAATGGCCTTTTTTACTTCTTTTTCAGATTCCTTCGGAAAAACCTGAAAGACGTCACTCGTAGGGATGCCCTGCTGGCTTGGTCTAAAAGTTGCTAAAATAGTATCTTGTATTTCCTCCAAGGTGGGTTGGTTTTCTTTTTTTATACTTTGACAGTAATCGCAATTTCCGCACAAAGAAGGGTTGGGATCTCCCAGGTAATGCAATAAAAAAGCACTCCTGCAGTGGTGGCCACTTGCATATTGAATGGCTTGTTCAATTTGATGGGTACTCCTTTTTTTTCGGAAGGTATATCTTTCGTGATCAATTTGAATGGAGCTAGCAGGTACCCGATCCCTCAAAAGGGTCAATTGAGGTTGGTCTTTTAATGGTTCATAGCGTATAATTTGGTCTTGAACGAGCTTATTCAATAATTTGAGTAATGCTGGAGTATCTATATTCAGCATCCTTGCAATTTGATTTTCCTTTATGGACGTTGGCTGACTGAAAAGGCCTTGGTAGCTTCTAAGTAAAGCTTTTAAAACCAAGTCCATTTGAGGATACTTGAGTTGATAGTCATATAAAACTTCTCTGTTTACTATAATTTGGAGTTTAGCGGGAATAAAAACTGCATCAGTAGTATGGATCCAACCTTCCTCTACTAACAATTTTATTGCAGTGATGCACTTTCTCAAAGGCAATTGGAAAGTTTTGGCTAGAAGCCCAATATCAAAATCAAAGGTTTGATGTATACCGCTTCCCACAGCTAATTGATAATAATGAGCAATGGCTTGATAAACTTGTCTAATGAAAGTTATGTCTGGATATTGGTCTTCAAATTTTTTCCAAAGTTTGACGCCATCCTGCTGTTGATAAAAAAGAATGGCATAAGCTTTTAATTCATCTCTTCCCGCTCTCCCCGCTTCTTGAAAATAGGCTTCTAAAGTTTCCGGCAGTGCATAATGCACCACCACTCGAACATTGGGTTTGTCTATCCCCATTCCAAATGCATTCGTACTGACAATAACTCTAGTTTGATCAGCTATCCATGCTGCTTGTTTTTTATGTCGCTCTGAAGGAGAAAGCCCAGCGTGGTAGTAATCAGCTGATATTCCATTTCGATTCATCCATGCGGCTAACTCTTTTGTTTTCCTTCGATTATTTACATAAACGACTCCACTTCCAGACATTTTTTTGAAAATTCTTATTAATTGATTTTCCTTATCAGCGGTGTGGTCCACCCAATAAACTAGATTTTTTCTTTCAAAGCTGATTTGAATAACATTCCTCTTTTGGAAATTTAATTTTTCCATAATGTCCGTTACCACTTTAGGAGTAGCTGTAGCGGTCAATGCAACCATTGGAATCTTTGGAAACTGGTTTTTTAGGGCTGAAATTTGTAGGTAGGCAGGCCTAAAGTCATATCCCCATTGGGATATACAATGCGCTTCATCAACTGCAATGGTACTGATTTTCATTTTGCCAAGGCGCGCTTCAAATATTGGAGAACTAATTCTTTCAGGTGATAGATAAAGTAATTTAACGGAACCGTAAATGCAATTATCTAAAATTCTGTCTATCTGTTGCAAAGACATTCCCGAATAAATAGCTTCTGCAGCTATCCCTTTTTTTTGGAGATTCTCTACCTGATCTCTCATTAAGGCAATTAAAGGAGAGATTACTAGCGTTGTTCCTTCTTGTATTAAGGCAGGCAATTGAAAGCAAATTGACTTTCCACCGCCTGTAGGCAATAAAGCCAAAACATCTTGACCTTTTAAAACAGACTCAATCACTTCCCACTGCACAGACCTGAAAGACTGATAGCCCCAATATTTGTTCAGAATTTCTAACGCAAGTTCTTTCAAGCTATACCATCTAAGACCTGCATCTACACCGAACAATAACCATGGTTAGATGATGGTGGAAATGCGGGCGTTTAGTTTATCACCACTTAACTTTAAGTCCTCATCTGCTATTATTTGTGCTACCAAGTCTCCAACTTGACTACACTTAAATACAATGGTTGGACTCAATTCAGCAGTACCAATACCATGTTCAAGTATATGTTGAACAGAGCTTCTGATGGTTTCTGCTTCCTCATTCATCCCAAAAGAATCAATCATCATGGCCGCTGATAAAATAGTTGCCATTGGATTGGCAGTATCTTCGCCTGCAGCCTGAGGAAAAGAACCATGAATGGGTTCAAATAAAGAAGTATGGCTGCCAATTGAAGCAGAGGGCAACAAACCCATACTACCAGTAAGTACGCTGGCTTCATCGGATAAAATGTCACCAAACATGTTTTCAGTAACGACCACATCAAACTGTTGAGGATACTGTATCAATTGCATGGCAGCATTATCGACAAACATTACTTCTAGTTGAACGTCTGGATAGTTATTGGCTATTTTGTAAGTGGTTTCCCTCCAAAATCGAGAGCTTTCCAAAACATTAGCTTTATCAACTAGGGTGACCTTTTTTTTGCGAAGCCTAGCAGCTTTAAATGCCAAATCTACTATTCGCTCCACTTCAAATCTATGATATACGCAATGATCAAAGGCTGTTTCTCCGTCTTCACTCCTGCCTTTTTCTCCGAAGTAAATACCTCCAGTTAGTTCTCTGTAAATTACAAAATCAGCTCCTTTTACCCTTTCTTCTTTGAGAGGGGATAAGTGCAATAAATTTTTATAGGTGGTTACGGGCCTAATATTGGCATATAGCTCTAAAGACTTTCTCAGGGCGAGTAAACCTTGCTCTGGCCTTACTTTAGCGCTGGGGTCATTATCGTATTTGGGATTACCAATGGCTCCAAATAAAACGGCATCAGCTGCTTTACAATTTTCTAAAGTGTCATCAGGTAGGGGAGTGCCGTGTAAATCAATAGCGACAGCACCAACATCAGAATAGGTGTATTTAAATTGGTGACCGTATCTTTCCGAAATGGCATCGAGTGCTTTTATAGCTTGTTGGATGACTTCAGGGCCGATACCATCGCCTGGTAAAACTGCAATTTTCTTTTCCATTAAAATCTTATAGCTTGCTGTTCAAATGCTTTTATTTCATCGTGTTGGCTCAAAAGATAGTCAATATCATCATAACCATTAAGCAAACATTCCTTTTTATAGGCATCAATTTCAAATGATACTGAGATTCCTGCATCTGTACGGTTGAAAGTTTGGTTTTCTAGGTCTATTTGAAAAGTAACCTTTGGATTTTTTTCTATAGCTTCGAAGCATTGAAATAAAACCTCAGGAGTAACTTGTATTGGTAATAACCCATTGTTAAGCGCATTACCTTTAAATATGTCTGCGAAAAAGCTAGAAACTACAGCTCTAAATCCATAATCGTACAAGGCCCATGCTGCATGTTCTCTGCTCGAACCACATCCAAAATTACTGCCTGCAACTAAAATGCTTCCAGTATAAGTGGGGTTGTTCAGAACAAAATCTTTCTTCAGGGTTTGATCGCTATTGAATCTCCAATCTCTGAAAAGATTATCACCAAACCCCTCTCTAGTCGTAGCTTTTAAAAATCTTGCAGGGATAATTTGATCCGTATCAATTTCCTCCATAGGAAGGGGCACTGCCGTTGATTGGATGTGGTTAATAGGTTCCATGATTATTAGTTTAAATAAGCTCTAACATCCACAATTTTTCCTTCAATTGCAGAAGCTGCTGCCATTAAAGGACTAGCGAGCAAGGTTCTGGCTCCTGGTCCTTGCCTTCCTTCAAAATTTCTATTAGAGGTGGAAATGCAATATTCCCCAGCTGGAATTTTATCTTCATTCATTCCCAGACAAGCGGAACACCCCGGTTCTCTTAGTTCAAATCCAGCTTCCTTAAATATGACGTCTAGGCCTTCTTCCTTAGCTTGCTTTTCTACGTGTTTAGATCCGGGCACAATCATAACTTGTACATTCGGTGCTTTTTGTTTGCCTTTAACAAACTCTGCTACTAATCTCAAATCCTCTATTCTTGAGTTGGTGCAACTACCTATGAATACATGTTGGATTGGGTGGCCTATTAATTCGTCTCCTTCTGCCAAACCCATGTATGCCAAAGATTTTTGGTAGGTAGTACTTCCAGAGCCTTCCTGAGCAGTAGGGATATGATCTGTAATTTTCATTCCCATACCTGGATTGGTACCGTATGTTATCATAGGAGTAATATCAGCTGCATCAAATTCATAAACCTTATCGTATTGCGCATCTGGATCTGACTTTAAAGTTTCCCAATAAGCCACTGCTTTTTCAAACGCTGATTCTTCGGGAGCAAAAGGTCTTCCTTTTATATAGTCATAAGTAGTTTGATCAGGTGCGATCATTCCACCTCTGGCTCCCATTTCAATACTCATATTGCAAACAGTCATTCTTCCCTCCATAGAGAGTTCCCTGATGGCTGAGCCTGCATATTCTACAAAGTAACCAGTGCCTCCACTTGCCGATAGTTTGCTGATGATGTATAATATAATATCTTTAGCAAGTACCCCTTTGCCCACTTGACCTTCCACTTTAATCAACATTTTCTTGGGTTTGGTTTGCATTAAGGATTGGCTGGCAAAAACTTGCTCAACCTGGCTGGTCCCAATTCCAAAAGCGACACATCCAAATGCACCATGAGTCGAAGTATGGCTATCTCCACAAACCATAGTTAGGCCAGGTTGTGTAATACCCAATTCTGGACCTATAACATGGACAATTCCTTGGTTTGGATGACCTAACCCGTAGAGTTCGATGCCAAATTTTTGGCAATTTTCAATGAGTTTGTCCACTTGAAATCGAGATAATTCTTCCTTAATCGGCAGATGTTGATTAAGGGTGGGTACATTGTGATCTGCAGTGGCAATAGTCTTTTGAGGGCGAAATACGCTTATTCCTCTTTTTTCCAAACCAGCGAAGGCTTGGGGACTAGTTACCTCGTGAATTAAGTGTCGGTCTATATAAAGGATTTGAGTGGATCCTCCAAGATTTTTTACCACGTGAGCATCCCAAATTTTGTCAAATAGCGTTTTTCCCATGAATTTACATTGCAATTGCTGACGAAATATTTTCCGTTCTCATAATTTCAAACAAGTCTTCATCTTGAACTTCCTTTTTGGAATCCGCAACCTTAAGGAAATGTTGATATACTCGATCCAATTCTAATTTGGTGAGGTTAAAACCTATATTTTTCGCCCTATAAGCCAATGCTGCACGACCACTTCTGGCAGTAAGAACAATTTTAGATTGGTCTACACCTACTTCAAGAGGATCAATGATTTCATAGGTTTCACGCTTTTTAATCACCCCATCTTGATGAATTCCGGAAGAATGAGCAAAGGCGTTTGCCCCTACAATCGCTTTATTAGGTTGAACGGGCATCCCCATTTGCTCGGAGACCAACCTAGAAATAGGATTGAGTAAACACGTTTGGATCCCATTAGATAGATGAAGTTCAGGATGTTGCTTCATAATCATGACCACCTCCTCCAATGAAGTATTACCTGCTCGCTCTCCTATACCATTTATCGTACACTCAATTTGCCTGGCGCCATTTTGTGCGCCGGCAATGGAGTTAGCAGTGGCTAATCCTAGGTCATTGTGACAGTGTGTGGAGAGAATGGCTTTATCAATACCCTTGACATTTTCTTTAAGGAATCGGATTTTTCTGCCGTATTCTTCGGGCAAACAATATCCGGTGGTATCTGGAATATTGAGAACAGTTGCTCCAGCAGCGATTACAGCCTCTATGACCTTTGCAAGAAACTCATTATCTGTTCTACCGGCATCCTCAGCGTAGAATTCTACGTCTTCGACAAATGACTTTGCGTATTTGACTGCAGCAACAGCCCTTTCTATAATATCCTCAGGGGTAGTTCTTAGTTTGAATTTAATGTGGCTTTCACTAGTTCCAATTCCTGTATGTATTCTCGGTCTCTTAGCGTATTTGACCGCATCAGCAGCTACCTCAATATCTTTTTGAACCGCTCTTGTCAATCCGCAAACAACAGGATTTTTAACTGCTTTAGCAATAGCTTCCACTGCGGCAAAATCCCCAGGACTAGAAATGGGAAAACCCGCCTCAATTACGTCAACCCCTAATTCGTCGAGTTGCACGGCAATTGCAATTTTTTGCTTCATATCCAATTTACATCCCGGAACTTGCTCACCATCCCGCAAAGTTGTATCAAAAATATAAACCTTTTCGTCGCTCATAACTTATTAACTTTCAAATCAATCAAATATATTTGTCCCAATACCTACGGTAAAATCAAATTAAAAAAGTTATACAATCTTTAAATAAATAACTTAACTTATAAATGTTTGGTAATTAATTTCTTAGATTACAATAAACTACAATGCCAAAGCAGAAAACTGATGATCTTATTCAACTAATAAGATCTTTGACAAGAGCTGAGAAAAGGCATTTCAGGTTGTTTGTCAAACGCAATCAACAATCAGATAATATTTTATTTCTTCAACTATTTGACTTTCTCCAAAAAAGTAAAGTTTACCAAGAAAGTGCAATACTTATCAAATTACCTGGCATAAAAAAGAGCCAACTTTCTAATTTAAAAGCCCACCTCTACAAACAGCTATTAACAAGTTTGAGGCTTCTCAATAAGAATTATGCATTAGAAATCCAGTTAAGAGAAGCCATTGACCATGCAAAAGTACTATACGACAAAGGAGTGTATCGACAATCCTTGGATTTATTAGATAAGGTCAAACAAAAAGCCATGGCTGGCGAATTTTTGCCCATTGCCATGGAAATTTTAGATTTTGAAAAGCACATCGAAAGTCAATACATAACGAGAAGTATTGAGGGTAGGGCAGAAGCGCTGACCTCCGAAGCGGTAATGGTTCACCAACGCCTTGGCAAAAGATTACAATTCTCCAATTTATCGCTGAAGCTTTACGGGTTATACCTGACCAAGGGTTATGTTAAAAGCGAGAATGAATTTTTAGATTTGAAGCAGTATTTTGACCGCAATGTACCCAATATTCCACTTGAAGATCTTGATCTATTGGGAAAGATGCATTATCACCAATCCTATTTATGGTACTACCATATGGCGCAAGATTTTCCTAAATGTTATCGTCATGCTAAAAATTGGGTTCATCTTTTCAAGGAGCATGCGCCTTTGTTAGAGAATTATCCCGCTTTATATCTCAAGGCCATCCACAATCTACTGAGTACTTTGTTTTATTTAGGAAAAAATGATGAATTTTTATTGGTTTTTGAGGATCTCAAAAAATTGCAGGAAGTCGGAAAGGTTATAGCCACTCGCAATATAGAAGGACTGTATAATTTGTACCTATATATTCATGCCATTAATTCCCATTATATTCAGGGCACTTTTACCGAAGGTGTTCAATTGATTCCCGAATTGGAGGCTATTATTCGTGGGGAAGAATTTAATTGGGACAAACATAGGGTAATGGTCTTTTATTACAGAATTGCCTGCCTGCTATTTGGAAGCGGTGATTATGGCCAGACCATTGTGTATTTAAATAAGATCATCAACTCCAAAAATCCCGATTATCGAGCTGATATTCAATGTTTTGCTAGAATTTTAAGTTTGATTGCCCATTTTGAGTTAGGCAATGACCAGCTTTTAGAATATCAGATAATAAGTGTGTATAGGTTTTTATCTAAAATGCAAGAGTTGGGAGCTGTTCATCGAGAGATTTTTTCCTTTTTAAGAAAAATTCCAACGATGGAAAAGAAGGGACTGGGGCTTCAATTTGCTTTACTTCACGATAAATTGGAAAAATTAGCCCATCATCCCTACGAGAAAAGGGCATTTTTGTATTTGGATATTATCAGTTGGCTGGAAAGTAAAATCCAAAATAGATTGGTTCAAGATGTAATACAAGAGAAATTTAATCTAAGCCGTCAAAATCAGTTTGATCCAGGTACATTATAATCAGTCCTACTATAATAAATACTATTCTGATTACAGTTCCTAATCCTTTTCCATTGATGGCATCAGGCCATTGCATAATGGTTAATTGTAAACCGAGCATACTGAGAATCAGAGACAACATGCCGAGTAGGAGAAAGATAAATCCTAAAATTGTAAAAATTCCTTTTTGAATTTTCATAAGTGTTAAGTAAAATGAAAAGACCCCTTCTAATGAAGAGGTCTTTAATATTAGCTTATTGAATTACATCATACCCATTCCACCACCTGGCATTCCACCACCCATTCCTGGAGCTGGTGCTGCACCTGCTGGTTCTGGTTTGTCGTTAATTACACACTCAGTAGTTAATACCATACCAGAGATAGAAGCTGCATTTTCTAGAGCAATTCTAGTCACCTTGGTAGGGTCGATTACTCCAGCTTTTTTCAAATCTTCATACTTGTCTGTTCTGGCGTTGTAACCTAAATCACCTTTGCTACCAAGAACTTTCTGAAGTACTACAGAACCTTCTACTCCTGCATTGTCGGAAATGGTTCTAAGAGGTGATTCTAATGCTTTCTTCACGATTTGAATACCGATGGTTTCATCCTCGTTTTCACCTTTCATGTTTTTGATGGCATTGATGCTTCTTACCAAAGCCACTCCACCTCCAGCAACGATACCTTCTTCGACAGCTGCTCTAGTAGCGTGTAATGCATCGTCAACTCTATCTTTCTTTTCTTTCATTTCAACTTCAGTAGCAGCGCCAACATAAAGTACAGCTACTCCTCCAGATAATTTAGCTAATCTTTCCTGAAGTTTTTCTTTATCGTAATCAGAAGTTGTAGTTTCAATTTGCTGCTTAATCTGGTTGATTCTTGCAGTTAGTAACTCTTGATCACCTTTTCCATTAACAACAGTAGTGTTGTCTTTGTCGATAATGACTTTTTCGGCAGTTCCCAAATGTTCCATCTCCACATTTTCTAACTTATAACCCTTCTCTTCAGAAATTACTGTACCTCCAGTCAAAATAGCAATATCCTCCAACATAGCTTTTCTTCTATCGCCAAAACCAGGCGCCTTAACTGCTACGATTTTTAGGTTTGCTCTAAGACGATTAACTACTAATACTCCTAGAGCTTGGCTCTCGATGTCTTCAGCAATAATCAAAAGAGGTCTTCCAGCTTGCATTACTTTTTCCAAAATTGGAACGATTTCTTGCATATTGCTGATTTTCTTATCGTGGATAAGAATCAAAGGATCTTCATACTCAGTAGTCATATTTTCCGTATCAGTAACGAAATAAGGAGAGAGATATCCTCTATCGAATTGCATACCAATAACCTCATCTACATAAGTGTCGGTTCCTTTTGCTTCTTCCACTGTAATCACGCCGTCTTTGCTCACTCTTTTCATAGCATCTGCAATCAACGTCCCGATTTCATTATCGTTATTAGCAGAAATGGAAGCTACCTGACGAATTTTCTCAAAATCGTCACCAATTACTTCAGACTGAGATCTTAGATCATCGATAATCACCTTTACCGCTTTATCAATTCCTCTTTTTAAATCCATTGGGTTCGCACCAGCAGTTACGTTCTTAAGACCAGCATTGATCATAGCCTGAGCCAAAACAGTTGCTGTAGTAGTTCCATCTCCAGCGATATCCGCAGTTTTGGAAGCTACTTCTTTAACCATTTGAGCTCCCATATTTTCTACGTTGTCTTCCAATTCGATTTCTTTTGCAACCGTTACACCATCCTTGGTGATCTGGGGTGCACCGAAACTTTTTTGGATTACAACATTTCTACCTTTAGGTCCTAAGGTTACTTTTACAGCATTGGCTAGCGCATCAACACCTGTTCTGAGCGCTTCCCTTGCATCTCTGTTAAAGCTAATTTCTTTAGCCATTTTATTTAGTTTTTAGTGGTTGAATTAATTAAAGAATAATCAGAATGTCGTCCTCTCTCATAATCAGGTAATCTTCTCCATTGTGGCTGAATTCCTGACCAGCATATTTGCCATATAGCACGCTGTCACCAATTTGAACGGTCATAAGATTACCATCTTTTCCTGGACCAACTGCTACAACCTCTCCCTGCATAGGCTTTTCTTTAGCCGTATCGGGAATAATGATGCCACCTTTGGTTTTTTCATCTGCCTTAGCCGGCTTGATAACGACTCTGTCATTAATGGGCTTCATAAGTGAATTAATTTTATTGTTTAAAGTAAAATTTTTGCTATCATCTACTCATCACATCTTGTGCCAAATCCCTAAATCTGTCATAATAGCAGAGAAATAGTGGCGAAGAGAAGAATTTTGAATTCATAGTGTGCCAAGATGACAAAAAAAAAGCCCGAAGTATTTACTCGGGCTTTTTGCACTGCCATCGTGACAGTTATTATAATTTATTGGGATAATAACTGCTCTGTTGCTCCTGTGGTATCCCCTACAAGGACTGCAGTTACAATACAAAGTGCAAACAAAAGAATAGCCAATACCCAAGTGGCTTTTTCTATAAAATCAGTTGATTTTGCTGCGCCAAACATTTGATTGGCCTGGTTTCCGCCAAACGTAGAATCTACCCCACCACCCTTAGGGTTTTGAATCAATACAGCTGCTATCAACAATACACAAATAAGGGCGATTAATATTGTAAGAGAAGTAATCATTGAGTTTTACTTTTAATTTTTTCTATTTTGTCCGCAAAGTAACTACTTTTTTCAGGAATTTTCAAAATTAATCTTTCGTACATTTTAATAGCTTTAGCATACAAACCTTGTTTTTCAAAAAGATTTGCTAATGTCTCTGAAGCTAAACCTTCGTTTTCAACTACGCTTTCTTTGGCTAGATCATTTACTGTTTGAGCAGCCTGATCGATCACTTTAATATTGGGCAAAACAGCCAGTTTTCGATTTCGTTCTTTCCAGCTGTTCATAGAGGAAGTGGGTACTGGAGTTGGACGCCTCTGACTGTGCCACCTGAATTCTCCCAATTGGGTTCGAAAAGTCCTGAGATTTGGGCTATATAAGATGGCTAATGCAATTTGATCATCACTTTTATAAGTATACCATTGCCTAAAAGCGGCCATATAGGGGTAGCGATCCATGGCGGACTTTATCGTAGATAATTCTACAGATTCCAGACGAGAAAGGATTCGTTGAACTTCTTTAAAAATTTTCTTATCCATCCTTTAAGTATGCTTTAAGCTGAATTAAAGCCATTTTCCTATGGCTGATTTCATTTTTAACTTTTGCAGACAGATCGGCAAAGGTCTCACCATATCCCTTTGGAATAAAAATAGGATCATACCCAAAACCTTGAGCCCCACTCTTCTTTAATGCTATTTTACCAACTACTTCCCCCTTGAAAAGTTGAGTTTGTCCTTGATACATCAAGGCAATAACTGCTACGAATTTAGCACTTCTATCATCTTTATGCTTCAACTGATTCAAAACAAGTGACATATTGTCATCAGCCGTTGCTTGAGGACCCGCATATCTTGCAGTATATATACCTGGTCTTCCATCTAATGCGTTGATCACCAAACCACTATCTTCGGCGAATCCATCTAATCCTGTTTGTGCATTAAAAGTTTGTATTTTTTGCAAAGCATTTTCTTCAAAGCTTTGACCAGTTTCAGGAAGTACCCCTTCCCAACCTACCTCTGATAAGCCTTTAATCTCGATTAGAGGTTCCAGAATATTTTTCACTTCTATTAGTTTGCCCTTATTTGAGGAAGCAAAACATAATTTAATTGGACTTTTCATTAAAATGGTTTTTTAAAACCTCCCAGAGATGAGCTGATTTAACTCTCGATTTTGAATTGATTTCCTGATAATAGACTGCTAATTTTTCTACTTGAAGCATTTGACAATTCCCTAGAGTAACGCTTCGGTACAATGGTAATTTTAATTTCCATCCAAATTGTTCTGGGTTAATTCCAAAGTTTAATAAGTATCGCATACCTCGTAAGGCTATTTTCCCTTTTGTTCCTTTTGGGATGGCTTTCACAAAACAATCTTTTTCAGGATCCAAACCAGTTGCTTTTAATATTTTGAAGAGAAATTTTTTTAATGTATCATCTGCCTCTTCTCCCTCGTAAATTACCCAGGTGGAACAACCTGTTTTCTGAGAACATTCTATTGCTGCCGGGAGTTGGTATTGAGGAAGTGTTTTAAATGGATTATACTTCATATAAAAAGATGATTGGAGCGAAAAAAAAATTAAATTTGTCAAAACCCTTGGACAAATGCAAACTGGTATTAAGATTCACAAAACTACTGATTCTCAGCTTGAAAAAGTTGATTTCAATAATATTCCCTTCGGTAAAATTTTCTCCGATCACATGTTTATCGCCGATTATGAAAACGGTGAGTGGAAAGACTTGAGAATTGAACCCTTCGGATTGATTCCTTTACATCCATCAGCTATGGCTTTGCATTATGGTCAAGCTATATTTGAAGGCATGAAAGCTTCTAAAAATATTCATGGGCAACCAATGCTATTTAGACCTGAACAACATTCCATAAGACTTAATAGGTCTGCCAAGCGGTTGTGTATGCCTGAGGTTCCAGAAGAAATTTTCTTAAAAGGCGTTCACGCTTTAGTCTCGATAGACGCAGGATGGATTCCTCCTGCAAAAGGCAGTGCACTTTATATTAGACCTTATTTATTCGCAACTGATGGATTTTTAGGGGTTAGGCCTTCGGAAAAATATAAGTTTATGATTATCACTTGTCCGGTAGGTCCATATTACAATCGCCCAGTGTCACTTTGGGTCGAAACTAAATATGTTAGGGCGGTTAAAGGAGGAGTAGGGGAATCCAAAGCTGCAGGAAATTATGCCGCTGCATTGTTGCCGACGGAAGAGGCCAATAAAAGGGGATATGATCAAGTTATGTGGATGGATGGTCACCATTTTGAATACGTGGAGGAAGTGGGTACGATGAATATTTTCTTTGTCATTGATGGAGTAGTTATTACCCCCGCAACAGAAGGATCTATTTTAAGGGGAATTACCCGAGATACGATTCTGCAATTTTTAAAACAAAAGGGAATTCCCGTTGAAGAACGCAAAATATCGATTACAGAAGTTATAGATGCCCATGAAAAGGGTACTTTGCAGGAAATTTTTGGTAGTGGTACTGCTGCAGTGGTATCTATGGTTAATAAGATAGCTTACAAAGATCTTGTAATCGAACTACCAGATGTGGCCCAATGGAAAATGGCACCCATGATTAAAGAGACTATTGATGGTTGGAGAGCTGGGACTATTGAAGATATTAATCGTTGGGTGGTACCAGTGAACGCTGAGTTTTAAAAGGTATATATTGCAGAAATGCCTACCCCAGGGGGAAATATTTGAGGGATATACTGCGGTTTAATTTCCAAAGCCAATTGTTCGTCTATGTCAAAATTAAGAAGATGAGCATCAACAAAGGCCTCCATAGCAACCAATGCGTGTACAAAAAACATCCCCACATAAGACATTTGGGTTCTTTTGTCGTAGGTGTCCCTTAGATTCCTAAGCGTATTGGAATCAAACCCCTGAATATTAGAAAATTCATGCGGCTCATTTTTCAAGGATAGTTGATAAGCTGTGCTTAACCTTCGGTAAATATTTTGATTAAAGTCAATTACATAGGCCATACCTCCATAGGCTCCCAGCGCTAGAGGAACTTTCCACCATCTTCTATTGTAGAATTGTCCCCCTCCAGGTATAGACAAACCATAAATAGCAGCTTTTTTGGGCACGGGGATGAAAGGTGATGCTACACCAGTGGTATCCTGTCCATCAAGTGCGGTGGTCAAGAAAAAAAGAAAAAATAATAGACTAATCTTCCACTCTGTCCAAATATGCATTGAGTTCTTCTACTGAATCAAAAGGAATTAGAATATGCCCCTTATCGGTGCCGGATAACTTAATTTTCAATTTACCAGACCCAAAGAAATGGCGGAATGTTTTTTGAACATTCACGTAAGCATCTGGAAGTTGTTCAGCTGTTTTGGTAGGTTTAGTTTTTCTTGAATTTTTTTGCTGGTTCCGTATCATTTGTTCTAACATGCGGACAGACCAACCTTTCTCTAAGGTTTGTTTGAAAAGATCATCCCGCAACAAATAATCTGTTACTCCTACCAATGACCTGGCATGACCCATCGTTAGGGTCTTGTCTTTTAAAGATTTTTGAATATCGGGGGGCAACTTTAATAACCGTAAGTGATTGGTAATGGTAGTTCTGTTTTTCCCCACCCGATCTGACATTTGTTCGTGAGTCAAATTACATTCATCGATTAACCTTTGATAAGAGATGGCCACTTCTATAGCATTTAATTCCTCTCTTTGTATATTCTCTACTAATGCCATCTCCAGCATCTCTTGGTCGTCAGCCAATCGAATATAAGCTGGAACTTCTTTTAGGTTAGCAATTTTTGATGCCCTGAATCTACGCTCTCCAGATATAAGTTGATAAGCCCCTTCGGAGAGCCTTCTAACGGTGATGGGTTGAATTAA
>CALAZP010000270.1 GCA_937926355.1 uncultured Saprospirales bacterium | reverse complement strand
TGCAAAATATCGAAAAAATATTTTGCTTTCAAAAAATAAAAAAACTTTTAATTGGCATATTAAGCACTTAAAAAAATGTAATTTATCCATTGATTAGCTTGACTTAACACGTATATTCGTGTCATCATTACAATAACTGGAATGGAATACACACTTGGAATAGACTTGGGCAGTTCATCAATCAAAGTGGCAATAGTCAACGTTGAAGATGGTATTGCATTAGGGACAAGTAGGTTTCCGGAAACAGAAATGGAAATTCAAGCTCCTCAACCAAATTGGGCGGAACAATCACCTGATTTTTGGTGGTCGTGTACATTGAAAGCGCTAGAACAAGCTTGTAAAAAATCAAAAATTGAACCTAAACAAATAAAGGCAATTGGGATTTCTTATCAAATGCATGGTTTGGTAACTATAGACCGAGAGGGTAAAGTAATTAGGCCTTCAATTATTTGGTGTGATAGCCGAGCGACTAATATTGGAAGTAATGCTAGTCAGCAGCTCACAAAATCAGAAAAAGAAGGACTCCTCAACAGCTATGGAAATTTTACCGCTTCCAAACTAGCTTGGGTAAAGGAAAATGAACCTGAACTTTATCAGCATATTGATCAGATATTACTCCCAGGGGATTTTTTGGCTTATCGGTTTTCCGGTGTTGCTCAAACTACTATAGGGGGGTTATCTGAGGGTATTTTTTGGGATTTTGAAAAAAAGAAACGATCAGAAGTTACAAGTCGCATATTTGATTTTCAAAATTCTATTTTTCCTGACATCGTTCCAACTATGGGATTTCAATGTAAAGTTAGTTCAGAAGCTGCTGAAATTACCGGTATTCCAGTAGGAACACCCATTACCTACAGAGCGGGAGACCAGCCCAATAATGCGCTATCGTTGGGAGTATTTGATAATGGTGATGTTGCTGCAACTGGAGGAACTTCAGGAGTCGTGTACGCCGTTACTGACCAGTTGATTTTCGATCCCACAGAGCGTATAAATGCATTTGCCCATGTCAACTATTCAGCTGAACAACAGCGTATTGGATTATTGATGTGTATCAATGGGACTGGAATTCAATATGCTTGGTTGCGTAAATTATTGGCACCCAACTCCTCTTATGAGGAATTAGAACAAAAAGCCCTATCTACTCCTATAGGAGCAAAAGGATTAATAGCATTGCCTTTTGGAAATGGGGCTGAACGGATTTTTCAAAATCAATCAGTAGGTGCGCATATAAACGGAATTGATTTTAATAGACACGGTCAGGAAGACCTTTTGAGGGCTGGATTAGAAGGAATAGCTTTTACTTTCCAATATGGACTTCAATGTTTAACTAAAATGGGTTGCCAGTTTAAATCTCTAAAAGTAGGGAATGATAATTTGTTTCAGTCTACTATATTTTCAAAAACATTAGCAACTTTAAGTGGCTGTGAAATTGAAGTCTATAATACCACAGGGGCTGAAGGTGCAGCAAGAGCAGCAGCTGTAGGAGCAGGAATAGTAGAAAATATGAAATACTACCAACCCTACTTAGAAAAAGTTCAAGTATATGAACCAGATGATAAGTGGGAAAAGGTTAATGAAGTATATGATAATTGGGAGAATCAACTTAGAAAACAAGTTCAAATTGATTAAAAACTATGAGTATTACACTAGGAGAAAAAGAGTATTTTAAAGGAATTGATCAAATTCAATACGAGGGGCCTGATTCCTCTAACCCAATGGCCTATAAATACTATCAACCAGATCAAAAGGTTAGAGGAAAGCGGATGGAAGATATTTTAAGATTTTCCATTGCCTATTGGCATTCTTTCTGTGATGGAGGAAGTGATCCATTTGGATTACCAACCAAAAAACATGAATGGTTGAGCTCAAGTGAACCTATTCAAAGAGCTAAAGACAAAATGGATGCTGCTTTTGAATTCATTACCAAATGTGGTGTTCCTTATTTTTGCTTTCACGATGTAGATTTAATTGATGAGGCCCCTACGCTTTCAGAATTTGAAAAAAGATTAGAAGTAATTTCCAATTATGGACAGGAAAAAATGAAAGCATCTGGGGTTAAAGTCCTTTGGGGCACTTCCAATCTTTTCGGCCATCCTAGATATATGAATGGTGCTGCTACTAATCCGGATTTCTCTGTTGTTGCAAGAGCTGGTGCACAAGTTAAATTAGCTATGGATACTACCATTGCTATGGGTGGAGAAAATTATGTTTTCTGGGGCGGTAGAGAAGGATATATGTCTTTACTCAACACCAATATGAAAAGGGAAATTGACCATTTGGGAGTATTCCTTGGTAAAGCTAGAGACTATGCGAGAAGCCAGGGATTCAAAGGTCAATTTTTCATAGAACCCAAACCCATGGAACCGACCAAACATCAATATGATTTTGATGCAGCAACGGTTTTAGGCTTCCTCAGAGAATACGATTTAATGGATGACTTCAAATTAAATATAGAGGTCAATCACGCTACTTTAGCTCAACATACCTTTCAACACGAACTTCAAGTAGCCGCTAATGCTGGCAAACTAGGAAGTATAGATGCCAATAGGGGCGATTATCAAAACGGATGGGATACCGATCAATT
>CALAZP010000269.1 GCA_937926355.1 uncultured Saprospirales bacterium | reverse complement strand
GAGTGGGGCGGAACACTTTCCGTTAGCCATACATTTCCACCAATAATGGAGTGGTGGCCTATTACGGTTGCTCCTCCTAAAATGGTTGTTCCTGAATAAATGACCACATGATCTTCAATGGTAGGGTGTCTTTTGGTCTTCGCCATTTCTTTTTTAACGCTAATGGCTCCAAGGGTGACACCTTGGTAAATTTTTACATTTTTACCAATAACAACGGTTTCTCCGATGACTACACCAGTTCCGTGATCAATACAGAAACTTTCACCTATTTGCGCAGCAGGATGAATTTCAATTCCTGTTTTGGTATGGGCGTGTTCAGATAAGATTCTTGGAACCAGAGGAATATTTAAAGATTGGAATAAATGAGAAATTCTATAAATCGCAATGGCATAAAATCCCGGATAAGTTCTTATTACCTCAGTTACATTAGAAGAAGCGGGATCTCCCTGGTCAATAGCCTCAGCATCTTTTTGAATTTTAGCCTTCAAACTTGGCAAATTGGAGATGATTTGGTTTTGTAGATGGGTTACTTGGTCCAGATTACCATCAAATAAATTATTGAGTAATAAGTGAAGATCTAGTTCAATTTTTTTAGCTAATACCTCGAATTCCATAAAGTTGAGGTATTTTTGATTGGCCAGCTGCGGAAAGAGGAAAGAAAGTAATCCTTCTATCCATATACAGATTTGCTCAGGAGATGGGATATGCTTGCATGCCTTTTGCTCTTCGTACAATTTTCTTAAGAAAGCTGCATCCATTCTAATTGAGATTAATTTTATTTCGCCCTAAGACCAGCATCCCTTCTTTTTCCATTTTTTTCAATAATCGAGAAATAGCTTCTCTACTGGCGTTTAAGTCAAATGCTATATCTTGATGGGTAACTTGTAGTTCCTTTGAATTTAGTGCTTTAGATCTAGCTTCCAGATACTCGAATAAGCGTTCATCCATTTTTTTAAAAGCTATGGAATCAATGGTTTTAACCAATTCCATCATGCGATTGTCGTAAGATTGCATGACAAAATTTTTCCAACTTTGATATTTGGTCATCCATTCATCCATAAATTTGATGGGAACTCCAATCAAAGTAGTATATTCTTCAGCTACAGTTCTGATTTCACTCTTTTTATTCATCATACAACAGGTAAAGGACATGGTACAAGATTCCCCTGGACGTAAATAGTATAAAAAAAGTTCTCTTCCTTCTTCATCTTCTCGGGAAACCTTGATTAAGCCTTTTAGTACTAAGGGCACGATTTTCACATATTGCCCAATATCCATAATTATCTCTCCTACCTGATAATTGTAAATCCGACCATTATCGACAATGTTTTGTTGAAGAGTTGCCTCAGCAATATGTGGAAAAGTTTTTCTGAAGTCTTCGGGAAGATTAATTTCCATATCTATTTATTTGGAAGCGGGGATTGCAATATGAATCCAAATAGAACGAGCTAATCTAAATATGTAAATAAAAAATAGAGCGCACACCCCAATTAAGGCAGCAAAAGTAGCGGTAATAGACCAGTCTAGCACCCAATGGAAAAATGCAGCAAATAAAAAGGAGAACCACCCCATGAATATGTAAGAAATAAACATGGCTCCATAATAAAAACCAGGTTCTGGCATAAAGGGTTGCTGGCAGATTTGACATCTCTCCGGCATAGTAAAGGGCTTTTTCAAAGAAAAAGTGCTGGTTTCAAATAATTGACCTTCTTGACATTTTGGACAATTCAGGTTAAAGATACTTGAGATTCTACTATCCTTTTTCATGAATTTAGTACTGTTTTTGAATTTGATTCCAGGCCCTTTTCCCACCTTTAAGCACTGTAATTGAATGAACACCTTTAGTTTGAAGATGGTTGGCAGCTCGAAGACTCAAGACACCGTCATTACAATACAGATAGAATTGAGAAAAGGGATCTAAATGGCTAAATTTTTCATCGAATGAAATATCGATGTAATCTAGTGAAAAAGCACCAAAAAGAGGAGGATCCGAAAGCGTTTCTGAAGTGGGTCTTACATCGAGAAGGACAGCATCTTCTGTTACCGCTATTTCAGCAAAAAAAGTATCAGGTTCTAATTGTCTTATGGATTCCAAGGTGGATTTTACATATTACATTGACAATTCTCTAAACATTCAATGATTAGAGAAACGTCTCTTTCTTTTAAAGAGTAGTGCATACTTCGACCATCTCTTTTTACATTGAGGATTCCCTTTAACCTCATATTTTGTAAATGATGGGAAGTTAAAGATTGCTCACTTCCTAACATTTCACAAATCTCAGATACTGAAAGTTTGGGATACTGTTCCAATAAATGGATAATACCTAATCGGAGGGGATGAGCCACAGTTTTTAGGATATAAGCTATTCGCTCTAATTTTTCAGCTTCCTCTTGTCTAATGGGTATTATTTTGCTTTCCATGTTTTTTGTATCAATTATCTTTCAACACCAAAAAGGTAGAATAGTTGAGAAGGGGTATTCCAAGGGTGCCCGGAGCGGGACTTGAACCCGCACGTCCTAAAGAACACATGGCCCTCAACCATGCCTGTCTACCAATTTCAGCACCCGGGCGGATGACTTCTTGATGCAAATATAGAAAAAGTTAAATGGATTTTCCGTTAAGAATGGCTGTATCTCTTAGCTTTCTAAGGAATGGAGATGCAAAAATAAAATCTTGTAAGGTTTCATTCGTGCTGTGTAGCACATCATTTCTATTGCCCTCCCATGTTATTCTTCCTTGATAAAGTAAGAAAATATGGTCACCTGTTTCCATAACCGAGTTCATATCATGGGTATTAACAATCGTGGTTATTCTATTCTCCTCAGTGATATCTTGTATAAGTTCATCAATAGTTAATGCAGTTTTGGGATCTAGACCAGAATTAGGTTCATCGCAAAATAAATATTTGGGGTTAAGGACGATTGCCCTAGCTATTCCCACTCTTTTTTGCATTCCTCCACTGAGTTCAGAAGGGTAATTTTTGTTTACTCCCGTCAAACTAACTCTGGTTAAACAGTCATTTACCCGATATAATTTTTCTTTTTCGGTCATGGTGGTAAACATATCCATGGGAAACCTAATATTTTCCTCGACGGTCATAGAATCAAAGAGTGCTGAACCTTGAAATAGCATTCCGATTTGCATCCTCAATTTTCGTAGCTCTTTTTTAGAAAGGGATCCAAAGTCTTTGTCGTCGTAAAAAATTCTACCTTCAGTAGGCTCAAGCAGACCTACTAATAATTTGAGTAAAACGGTTTTCCCAGAACCACTTCTACCAATAACTAAATTCATTTTACCCGCTTTAAATTCTGCCGTTATACCATGCAAAACAGTTTGTTCACCGAATGATTTGTATAAACTTTCAGTTCTGATCATAATCTAGAAGGTAAATTTTAAAAATTGCATGTTTAGGTCAGCAAGGTAGCTATTACATAATCTGCCAATAAAATCAGAATATCCGAAAAAACGACGGCATTAGTACTCGCCTTCCCCAACTCTATACTCCCTTGCTTGACATAATACCCCTGAAAACAACTAACTGAAGTCAATATAAAAGCAAAAACAAGGGATTTGACAATCATCATGAAAACATTATAGGAAACAAAAAATGCGCGTACTCCTTGAATATATTCTGAAGATGACAAATATTCGGTGGGGACTACTGCTAGGTAACCTCCCATAACAGAGAGAAATGCGGAAATGGCCACTAACATGGGAATAACAAGTAGAGCGGCAATGAGCTTAGGCATAATCAAATAGGAAGCTGTATTTACCCCCATAATTTCCATCGCATCTATATGCTCTTTTTGCCTCATTCCTCCTATTTCAGCAGCCATATTTGAACCAACTTTTCCTGCAAGGACCAAACAAGTTATGGTAGGTGCTAATTCTATGATGGTGGTATCTCTTACTATATACCCAATATACCACATGGGAATGAGGTTCCCCTCAATTTGGTAGGCAAATTGAACAGCGGTTACTGCTCCAATAAATACAGAGATAATGACTACAATGACTACTGACCCTACGCCAATGTCATGCATTTGTCTGATGGTTTCCTTATAGTACATCCGCCACTTTTCTGGCCTACTAAAAGCCGCATTCATCAGCATTAAGTACCGTCCAAAATTGTAGAGTAAATTAAAATCCATATTATTGTGTGGTTAGCCGCAAAGATGCATTATTAATTAATATTAAGCAATTTCGATTGGATTAAACCTTATCACTTATGAATATTCTAATAACTGGTGCTAGTAGTGGAATCGGAAGGTATGCAGCCATTCATTTAGGAATGCCTGAATCTCATAAAATCTTTTTATTAGCGAGAAGTCAATCTGGCCTAGAGGAATCCATATCTATAGCTAGAGAAATGGGGGCAAAAGGTCGTTTTGAAATATTAGTAGCAGACTTAAATCAATTAAATCACGAGGAATTATCGGGAAAATTAGGCCAAATTCCCCATTTGGATATTCTCATTAATAACGCAGGTTATCTGGTTCATAAGCCCTTTATGGATACCACTACCGAAGATTGGAATTCCATCTTGGCTGTTAACTTATTGGCCCCCGTTCATTTATCAAAGTTGGTGATGCCATGGCTTCAAAAAGCCAATCGACCTCATATAGTAAACATCTCCAGTATGGGTGGTGTACAGGGTAGCGCTAAATTTCCTGGTTTATCAGCATACAGCACAGCTAAAGGAGCCTTATCTATTTTAACAGAATGTTTGGCTGAGGAATTTAAAGATCAAAAAATTTCGGTTAACGGTTTGGCATTAGGTGCGGTACATACTCAAATGTTAGAAACAGCTTTTCCGGGAATTCAAGCTCCGGTTGATGCGGATACAATGGGCAAGTATTTAGCTAATTTTGCATTAACTGGACACCATGTATATAATGGCAAAGTCTTGCCAGTGAGTTTGTCGACTCCCTAAAGGACTTACCAACTTCCTCCAGCGCCACCACCACCAGATGAACCACCACCAAAGCCGCCGAATCCACCTCCTCCGCCGAAACCTCCCCCGCTGCTTCCAAATCCTCCTCCACTTCCAGGGATGTACCAACCACCTCTACCCATGTTATAACCCCCACGCCCAGAAAAGCCCCTTCCACCACCTCCTCTATTGTGGATACTCATAAAAATGATCAAGACAATAATAAAAATGATAATTCCCACGGGAAAATTACCCTCGGGATTGTCCGATGGATCAGCCTTATACTCTCCCTGTCCAGCTAGCATAATATTGCGAACGGCTTCATGTACCCCTCGATCATAATCTTTAGACCTAAAAGCTGGAACTAAATCACGCTGTATGATTCTTTTGGCTATTGCATCGGGGAGAAAACCCTCTGCTCCATATCCAGTTATAATTCTCAATTTTCTTTCTAAAAAAGATATATATAGCAAAACACCATTATCTTTTTCTTCGTCCCCTATTTTCCAACTGTCAAAAAAAGCCATTGCTCGATCGAAATCTTGTTGGCCATTCAGTGTGGTTTCAATGACTACAGCAATTTCTGTGGAGGTAGAATCATAGTAAGCTTTTAGATCCTTCTCAATGGCATTTGCACCTTTTTTACTCAACAACCCGTGAAAATCATTAACCAATCTGGGGGGATCGAAAGGCGGTGGAACAGATTGTCCAATTCCCTGAACGGTAAGGAATAAAAAGGCTATCAATAATTTAGGCATCAAAGGAAATTTCATTGGAAAGTTCATTTTTATCATCTGCTTGAATCGGAAAAAAGAGCTGCAATTTTTCACCTACTTGTTGGACCACTTCACATATACCATCGGTGTATTTCCCTTCTTTAAAATATTGAAACAACAAGTCTCTTTCTTCCTCCCAGAAATTAGGAGGTACCTTTTCGTTAATTCCTTGGTCTCCATAAATAGCAAATACTTTTTGAGAAGGAACCAAGAAAATTAATATCCCATTTCTCAAAGCAGTTTTGTGCATGCCTAATCGGTCGAAGGTACGAATAGCTTCAGATAAAACCTCTCCTTTTACCTTACTGGCTAAATGCACCCTAATTTCTCCAGAGGTGTTTTTTTCTGCCTGGGCGATGGCCTCAACTATTTTTGAAGACTCTTCTGGATTGAAAAAATTCTTCATTACAGTTTAAAATTTAACTTGTGGAGCAGATTGTGCTGCCTCTGTTGCCGTAAAGGCGGTTTCTCTCTCAAATCCTAGTACAGAAGCATATATGCTGGCTGGGAATCTTCTTATTTTTTTATTGTAGGACGTTACTGCTTCATTGTATCGGGTTCGGGAAACAGAAATTCGATTTTCGGTTCCTTCTAGCTGAGATTGCAATTCCAAGAAATTTTGGTTGGCTTTGAGTTCTGGATAATTTTCCACACTGACTAATAACCGACCTAAAGACTGCGATAAACCAGCTTGTGCATTTTCAAAAGCCTGTAATTGATCAGCAGAAAGATTGGAGGGATCAATATTAATACTCGTTGCTTTTGCCCTAGCTTCTGCAATTCCAGTTAGCGTTTCTTGTTCAAAGTTAGCCGCTCCTTTAACCGTTTCCACCAAATTCCCAATTAAATCGGATCTTCTTTGATAATTGGTTTGAACTTCCCCCCAAGCTTGAGCGACATTTTCGTCTAATTCTACGAAAGAATTGTAATTATTACATCCACCAACTCCAATCATAAGTCCAAAGACTACTAAAATAAGGGCAACGTAAATCGATTTCATATTTATTTGTTTTAAGAACTAAAAGGTATTTTTATTATTCAAATACAAATATAAATGGATAACAGTTCAATAAGGAAAAAAGCACATGAAATGGCTGATTGGGTGGCCGATTATTTTGAAAATATAGATCAATATAGGGTTTTGCCCGATATAAAGCCTGGAGAAATCAAAAACCAATTGCCCTCTTCTCCTCCAGGTGACCCAGAAGATTTTGAGGATATAATGCAAGATTTTAAACAGATTATTATGCCGGGAATGACACATTGGCAACACCCTGGTTTTATGGCTTATTTTCCCGCAAGTCGATCCGCTCCTTCTGTATTTGCGGAGATGTTGACAGCCACTTTGGGCGCCCAATGTATGGTTTGGTATACCTCCCCTGCAGCTGAGGAATTGGAAGAACGAACTATGGAATGGTTGAGTCAGATGATTGGTCTGCCTGATGATTTTACTGGAGTGATACAAGAGACGGCCTCAGCTGCTACCTTAGTAGCTTTGTTGATGGCAAGAGAAAAAAAAACAGGGTTTGAGGTAAACAAAAAAGGGTTATATGGCCAACGTCCACTAAGAGTATATGTCTCTGAACACATTCATTCTTCTATTAATAAAGCGGTTCGAATAGCTGGTTTAGGAGAAGATAATTTGGTTCTCATAGCTGGTTTAGAAGATTTTGCTATGGATATCAATGCATTAAGGACTGCTATTGAAGCAGACTTAAAAAATGGTTTTCAACCGTTAGCACTCATTGGAGCCTTTGGAACTACTAGTTCGGCTGCATTAGATAATTTGGAGGAACTGGCTAGCATTGCTGAGGCTTATCAGCTTTTTTTTCATGTGGACGCGGCCTACTGCGGAAATGCATTGGTTTTACCTGAAATAAGAAAACTAGCTCGTGGAATTCATCGTGCGGACTCTATTGTTTTTAATCCCCACAAATGGATGTTTATTAATTTTGATTGCTCTGCTTTCTTCGTAAAAGATGTAAATCTCCTTACCCAAGTTTTTAGTATAACTCCATCATATCTAAAGACCCCCCAAGATCAATTGGTCAATAATTACAGAGATTGGGGCATTCAATTAGGTAGGCGTTTTCGAGCGCTTAAGTTATGGTTCGTTTTAAGATATTACGGCGTAAAAGGTATCCAAGAAAAAATCAGAAACCATATCGAATATGGAAAATGGTTAGCAACGGAAATGCAGCTAACGCCAGGATATGAAGTAGTCACCCCAGTACTTTTTAATTTAGTTTGCTGGAGGTACCTCCCTACTCAATACGAGGGGAATCTAAAGGCTATTAACGAATTCAACCAAATGGTTTTGGAAAAAATCAACCAAAGTGGAACGCTGTTTTTAACTGGAACTACCCTGGGTGATCAATACGTCATTAGAGTTGTAGCTGGTCAAACGGATACCCAAAAAGAGGACTTAGTAAAAGCATGGAAACAAATTCAGGCTACTGTTTATCAAGTAGAACAGACCATTTAAGCCAGTTCCACTACGGTGATTTCAGGAAGAATTCCTACTCTTCCTGCATAGCCAAGAAAGCCCAGCCCTCTATTGACATATAGATATTGGTCCTCATTTTGGTAAAGACCTGCCCACTGGCGGTAAACATACTGGACGGGACTCCATTTAAACCACCCTGGAATTTCAATTCCAAACTGCATGCCATGGGTATGCCCAGAAAAGGTGACAGCTATATCCTTAAAAGAAGGGACTACTTGATCCAACCAATGAGAAGGGTCGTGAGATAAAAGCAACTTAACCCCCACATCTTGACAATTTTGACATGCCTTTTCCAAGTCGCCGTATTTGGGGAATCTTGGATGTGCTGAATAGTTTTCTACCCCAATGATTCCAATGTTTTCTCCTTGATACTCAACAGTCCTATGTTCATTGAGTAGCAAATTCCATCCCAGTTGCTTGTGAATCTCCTTCAATTGATTCAAATCTTCCAATCGTTCCTCTTCGGACCAACTATTGTAGTGTCCATAGTCGTGATTGCCTAAAACTGAAAACACTCCTTTTTTAGACTTTATTTTGTCGAATACCTCGATATACTCAAGCATCTCTTCAGACCTATTGTTAACCAAATCTCCTGTAAAAAATACCAAATCGGCATTTTCCTGATTAATCAATTCTACAGCTCGCCTAACAGGTTCTTTAAAAGTAAAACTCCCTGAATGGATATCGGATATTTGAACAATTTTTAAGCCTTTAAGACCTTGGGGGAGGTTCTTAATTTTTATTTTCTCTCTTCTAATTTTGTATCGATAAGGGTTTCTGATCATTCCATAAGTCAAACTCAACAAGGGAATTGCCCCTATGATCCATCCAAATGAATTCAAGAATTTCGACCGACTTAAATTAAAAGGTTCAGCTCCGGTTACTCCTATTTTATTTAAAAGAAAGGCTCCTAATCTTCTAACATCGTCAATCAATAAAATGGGAAAAACTAAAAATTTAGATAGGTAAATGATGAATATTATGGTTCTTATAAATGTTAGAGTCGCCTTATTCCAGTGAGAAATATCATAATTGATGGCATATAGCGTGAATCCTACTGATAACAAGGCAATTGCCCAATGAGCGGCCAATAGAAGGTGTCTCCATTGCTGATGCAATGGAGCTAAAAGGGTTCTTAGGCTTACAAACAAATAAAGGTCTAAGGAAAACATCAATAAAAGGAGGAAAATAAATCGCATATTCTGTATTATCCAGTAATGGGGTAATAATTAAGAATGATT
>CALAZP010000268.1 GCA_937926355.1 uncultured Saprospirales bacterium | reverse complement strand
TTTTCCCGAAGGGGAATAAATTTTTTCAAACCTCAATCTTCTGCGATAGGGAAATACATCTACTATTTCCCCGGCCTTCAATTGCTTTTGGACATTTATCCAAAAACTAACATCAAATAAATCGCCATGATATTCATGGAAAATCTTGAGGATTTCTGGTCTTCCAATTAAGAATTTTGGAAATTCTTCTGGGAATACATCATTGGGACCAACAGAATACCAAGGCTCACTGGATAATTCATCTTCATATCGAAGTGGTTCTGGAATTTTTCTAAAATTATATTCTGTCAAAAATCCAATTTCATCATAGTCGTAAAAAACGACGCGGTTTAATCGAGTTACTCCAAAGTTCTTTAAGAGCATATCACCAGGAAATATATTTACCCTGGCCATATCCTTAATAGCTTTTCCATATTCAATGACTACCTCTACAGCTTCTTCCTCCGAAGCCGTTTCTAAAAATAAGTTTAGCGGAACCATTTTCTTCTCAATATAGAGATGTTTGATTTCCACAAAATCATCATTTACATGAACCTTGGAAGGAGCTACCTCTATCAATTCCTCAAGCAACTCCTTAGAAAATCTTTTTTTGTCAAATACAAAGTTTTCAAACATGTGGGAATCGGCCATCCTACCTACTCGATCGTGACGAGAGACCAACTCGTATTTTTCTTTTACTTCATCTTCAGATACTTGCTTAGGAGGTTGAAAAGAGTCTTTGATCAATTTAAAAACCATATTGTAAGAAGGCAAAGTAAAAACACTCATTACCATACCTTTTATCCCTGGGGCAATTATAAATTTATCTAGAGACATCTGCATGTGGCGCAAAAAGTCTCTAAACATAACCGTTTTGCCATGTTTCTCAAAACCGATTGAATTATATAGTTCCCCAAGACTCTTAGAAGGTAGGATGCTCTTCAAAAAATCAACCATCTCACTAGCTATATCGGTGTCCACTAAAAAGTAAGACCGGTTGTAACTGAAAATGGAACTCAAATCATTCACTTCTGTCAAGAGTGCATCAATATAAATCCCTTCCTTTTTGTGCAGCATAGGCAACACAAAGGGATATTTTCTATCTTCAAAAGTTATCCTTCCAACAATATAAGCCCCTTTATTTCTATAAAAAATACTCTTTAATACTTCTATTCGAGCATTTCTCAAAGAATAATTTTTAGCCAACCATACTTTTCTTATAGAGCGAGTAATGTATTGTATGTCTCTTTCTAAATCCTCAAAAGGCGCATCGAAGCGATAAAACGAAAAAAGTTGCCGAACTGTAAGAGAAACCTCTTCAGTCAAATAAATAGTGTGATAAATGGGTAACATGGATCTAAACTCCCTATAAGAAGCAGTAGCGTGAACAAACATCAGATCTTCATCGGCACTCAATCCAATATGGCTATGTCTAAAAACAGAGTTATAAAAGGTCTCCGCAATATTTCTACTATTAAAATTCAAAATTTCTTCGAGAAACATCTCTTTCATTTCTCTCCAGAAATTGCGATCCTCTCTTTTATCCCCTATTAAAGATATCAATTCAACTGTTGTATCGCCAACCGATTGGCGATATAGCATCAACCTTTCTCTAGCATCCGCCTGAATCCCATGCCAATCTCTATTTTCAAATCGAATCCCTGCGCGTTTTGTAATGCGTTTGAACTGGTGCTGATAATTAATAAAAGCATCCAGAATCAAATAAGCCGCTTCATACGGAATAAGTTTTTCAAACATCCATTAGTTTTTTAATCCGCCACCCAATATCCAAGCTTCAAATAAAAACCCGACATAATAGGCGACTGCTGCTGCTATAATTCCTAATATAAGTGTTTCTATGGTTCCCCTGAAATGAGAAGTCTCATTCACATTCGCTTTTAAATATCCAATAATCATAAAAGCTAAAGAAGTTAGAATACAAGTCCACAAAAACTCGTCTCCACTAAACTCAAATATGAAATCATAGGTATAAAGTAATAAGGGAATCAACCCAATGATAAAGAAAGCGACAAAAGTAACCATCCCAACCAATAATGGCGTTTTAGCGCTAGGTGCCATTTCTAAACCTTCTTTCATATTGGTATCTACCCATAGTTGTTTGTCGGCTGTAAATCGATCAATAACCTGACCCAATAGGTCTCCTGAAAAACCCTTTCTTCGGTAAATTTCAGCTAAATCAGCTTTTTTCTTTTCTGGATCGCTTTCCACTTCAGCTAACTCAGCCAATCGATGCTTATTGTAATTATCATTCTCTGATTTCGCACTTAGGTATGCTCCAACAGACATAGAAAATCCATCTGCCAGAAGATTGGCAAAGCCTAGAATTAAGATGACTGCCGCATCTAGATTAGCTCCAACAGCACCAGCCACCACTGCAAAAGTAGTTACACTACCATCTATTGCTCCATACACAAATTCACCTAAATAGCGCTGCCATTTTTCGACTAAGTTTTTCAACATTTTAAAAATTTTAATCCTCTACCCTTTTTGTATTCCTGGATAATTTATTCTTCAGAAGCCATCATTCCTTCAATATAATATGCTCCTTTAGTTACAAAGATTTGGTTTCCTAAAGTCGAATCTCCCACTATTTCAACACTCCCATCGTCCAATAAGCCTATCTCCACTTTTAATTTTTTATACTGATCTCCCTTCACTAAAAATACAAAATATTCTCCAGCGCTCTCCACTATTGCAGTTTCAGGTAGCGTCAAGGCTTCATTCTCCTCTGTTTGAATCACCACATTCATAAAAGTGCCCGGTGCTATCCAAACAGGTTCTTGGTGAAAATGACCATGGATTTTAGATGTATTTGACTCATTATCAATAGCCTGACCTACCAAATAAACCTCACCCTCATAAAAAGAATCTCGGCCAGCCATATATGCTTTAAAATGTTGCCCTTTCTGAATTACCGGGAGATCTTTAGAAAAAATATCAATCTCTAAATGGACATGGTCTACATCTATAATTTTAAATAATAAATCATTGGGACCAATTAATTTTCCAAGATTCACATTTACTTCATTCAAATATCCTGTAATAGGGGCTACTATATTCAAAGTGGTTGAAATCGTTTCGCTTTCCAACAACTTCTTGGTATTCAAACCCAACAATAATAACTCCTTTTCCAATCCTTCTAATTTTACCTTTCCCATTTTGTAAGCCGCAAAAGCAGCATCATAAGCCTTCTCTGAGACCGCCTTTTTTTCAAATAGTGAAGATTGCCGCTCCCATTCCTTTTTTAATTGCTGAAACTGAAAATGAGCTGTTAAAAAATGCTCCTGAATGGCAATGATGTCCGGATGAGAAACTGTGGCTAAAACCTGTCCTTTTTTTACTAAATCCCCAGGAAGAAAATGAGAAGGTTGAACAAAACCTGCTGTCGGGCAGTAAACAGATGCCAAGCTGGTTGGGGGTACATCTATTACACCAGTGGACTGTACATAAGCACCCATCATTTTCATTTCCATTTTTCCAGTTTCAATACCAGCAAGTACCAATTGATTAGGATTTAGTAATCCATTATTGGACTCCTCTATAACTGTTAGTTCTTTTTCTTCTGGTCCATTTTTACATGCGGTTAAGGTCCAGATTGAAAGCATGATTAAAATTATATTTTTCATTTTACTTTAATTATTGGATGTAATACTCAAGATTAATGACAGCCTGATTGTAATCATTAATCAGTTGATAATATTCTCTTTTAGCTTGAAATACACTTTCCAAACTAAGAACAAACTTAAAAAAGTCAATAGCTCCATCTGTCAATTGAACATTGGCTAAATCTTCCAATAAACGAGCATTGGTAAGCAATTGGGTGCCATTTTCGTTTACTCTTTTTCTGTAGAGTTCCGCCTGTACTTGAGCGCGTCTATACGCTGTATTGATTAATTTGGACTGTAAGTCAGTTTCCATTCTACTTGAAGCTACCTGAATGATAGCCCGATCTATATTTGCTTTAGGCTGTTTCCTCCAAAGTGGAACACTTGCTCCAAGGGTTAGGCCTTGAAGAGAAAAATCAGGTCTAATACTTTGATTAAAATAGCCTAAAGTCCACTGAGGTTGAAGTGCTGCTTTCGCGACTTCTACTTGATTTTCCGCATATTGGGTCTGAAGAATAAAAGGCTGAATCAGACCCTCATTATTATAAATTCCCTCTGGAAAAGGCAGCACCTCTATTGGACCGGATTGCCGAGTCTCCTCAAGGTTACTCAATAAAGCCACAGCTGATAATTGTGCTAAAGAATTTTCCGCTTGAGCTCGAGCATTAGCCAATTGTCTTCCAGCAATATTTAGATTATTCTCTACCAGTACGAGTTCTAATTGGTCAATAGCCCCGGCGTCCCATATTACCTTGGCCTTTTCATATAGATCTTCAAGAACCTTTACCCTTTTTTCCTCTAATTCCGTCAAATACTGATCATATTGCCATTGATACCAAGCTGATTTGACCTCCTTCCGAATAGATTTGAGCATGAGATTTTTTTGGGCCAATAAGGTAGCCTTCCATGATATTTCTCCATTTCTGACGGCCTTATCCTCTGCCCTATTTCCAAGATTTTGACGAATAGTAAATTTATAGTCAAAAAGCGAGGTATTCGTTTGACCCACCTCAGCTTCCATCTCCAATCCGGGTAATTTCCTCCATTGATCAATTCCCAATTGAATTTGGTCAAGGTTCAAATTCATCTGTTGAATTTTAGGGTGACTACTTTCAAGGTTTTGAAGAATGTCCTCTAAACTGGTTGTTGATTGACTCCAGATTGGTAATCCAAATAAAGTAAACAAGATGATCAAGGGAGTGCTTTTGGGTAGATTTATTCCCACCAATTTTCGGTTGACCAAATAATATAATGCTGGCATGATGACCAGAGTTAGCAAGGTGGCAGTAATTAATCCACCAATGACCACTGTGGCTAGAGGTTTCTGGACTTCTGCTCCATTGGAAGTGCTCAAAGCCATAGGTAGAAAACCTAAAGCGGCAACAATAGCTGTCATTAATACAGGGCGTAGTCTAGAAAGGCTCCCCGTGGTAATAATTTCAACCAAATCCGTCATTCCATCCTCATATCTTAATTTATTGAAATGGCTAATCATCACAATTCCATTTAGTACGGCTACGCCAAAAAGAGCTATAAATCCGACTCCAGCAGAAATACTAAACGGCATTCCCCTCACTAAAAGCGCTATAATTCCTCCTATAGCAGAAAGTGGCACTGCTGTAAAAATGAGAAGGGCATATTTAATTTTACCGAAGGTGAAATACAATAAAATAAATATAAGAAACAAGGCTGCAGGTACTGCAATACTTAATCGCTTTTGAGCTGCTTCCAAATTCTCAAACTCACCCCCATATTGAATCGAATACCCCGCAGGTAGTTTTAATTCCCGTTCTAGAGTTTCCTGGATTTCGGCTACCAAACTAGCAACATCTCGGTTGCGAACATTGACGCCTATATTAATTCTTCGCTTGGCATCTTCTCGGGAGATTTGCATAGGTCCTTCCACATAATCCAAAGTGGCCACTTCTGATAATGGAAGGCTCCTTCCGTCGGGTAAATGGATAAATAGTTGCTTTAAATTTAGCTGGTCTCGATAGGCCCCTGCTAGTCTAACTACTAAATCAAACTTCCTTTCGTTTTCAAAAACTACCCCTGCTGTCTCTCCTGCATAAGCTGTTTTAACTAAAGTATTGATCTCTTCAATTGAGGCACCGTATTGAGCTATGCGATCTCTGTCATAATTGATTCGCAGTTGGGTTAAGCCTTCCGTCTGTTCTACTTTGACATCCCCTGCACCCTCAATTTTTTCTATAATAGTAGCTGTTTGATCACCCAAATTCTTAAGCATTTCTGTATTCTCTCCAAAAATCTTGATCGCAATATCTGTTTTTGCCCCTGTCATCAATTCGTTAAAACGCAGCTGAATGGGTTGGGTAAATTCAAAGGAAACACCCGCTATCACTTCAAGTTTTTCCTTCATTTTTTCAACCAATTCTTCCCGAGTACTGGCACTAGTCCACTCCTCTTTAGGTTTAAGAATAATCATTATATCGGCATCTTCTATGGCCATAGGGTCAGTTGGTACTTCGGCAGTTCCTATTTTGGAAACGACGTGATTGATTTCAGGAAAATGGTCTAGCAGAACCCGCTCTGCCTTCGTGGAAGAAGCAATACTCTCTTTTAGGGAACTACCAGGCTGAATGGTCATCTGCATCGCCAAATCCCCTTCCTCAAGAGTAGGTATAAATTCAGAGCCCATAGCACTAAAAAGTAAACCAGCAATCACTAAGCCAGTTGAGGCAATGGTTACCATCACCTTGGGAAATTTGAGGGCTATGTTCAGGATAGGAAGATATATTCCTTTCAAGGTATTCATCAACCTATCGGATAAGGTTAAATCTTCCCTAATATTCTTATTTAAAAATAAGGCTGCCACAGCGGGAACGTAAGTCAAAGAAAGTATTAAAGCGCCTAAAACAGCAAAACTGAAAGTCATAGCCATAGGTCGAAACATTTTTCCTTCAATTCCAGTCAGGGTAATGATGGGTACAAAAACCACTAGAATAATAAAAACACCAAAAACAGCACTTCTGAATAGTTTAGCAGATGATGAGGTAATAATTCCGTCCATTTCCTGTTGGGTTAGTTTTTTGCCAATATGGACGGTAAATAAAGTATGTAATACGCCTTCAACAATAATAACTGCCCCGTCTACAACAATCCCAAAATCAATAGCTCCTAACGACATGAGGTTAGCAGATACATTGAAAAGGTTCATCATGATGAGGGCAAATAACATAGCTAGCGGAATTACGGACGCCACGATTAACCCCGCTCTAAAATTGCCCAAAAGTAAGATCAAAACCAAGATTACGATAATGCCCCCCTCCAAAAGGTTATGTTCAACTGTTCTGATGGTCTTACCGACTAAAGTCGAACGGTCCAAATATGGATATATACCAACTCCAGTAGGAAGGGATTTTTTAATTTCTTCAATGCGTTCATGGACATTGGCAATAGCTTGAGAAGAATTGGCTCCTTTTAACATTAAAGCTATTCCTCCTACCGCTTCTCCCTTTCCATCCATAGTCATGGCTCCAAATCTTTTTGGACTTCCAATTCCTACGGTACCTATATTTTTTATTAGAATAGGAGCTTTGTTCTTAACGGCTACGACAATTTTCTCAATATCCTCTATAGATTTTACAATCCCCTCCGTTCTGATATAATAGGCGTTGGTATTTTTTTCGATATAACTGCCACCACTATTTTGGTTATTTTTTGCCAGAGCATCAAAAACTTCTGATACTGAAATATCAAAACTTTCCAGCAGAATAGGGTCTAATGCCACTTCGTACTGCTTAAGATAACCGCCAAAACTACTTACCTCTATGATCCCCGGAGTTCCAGCCAGTTGCCTCTTGACAATCCAATCTTGGATGGTCCTTAAAGCAGTAGCATCATAAGTTTTCTGATACCCTGGTTCTACAGTCAATACATATTGATAGATCTCTCCCAAACCGGTGGTAATGGGCATCATTTCAGGAATACCAAAAGCTGCAGGAATATCTGCCTCAGCCATCGAAATTTGTTCTTTTACAAATTGACGGGCTTCTAATATTGGTACGTTATCTTCAAATACTACAGTAACTACAGAAAGCCCTAACCTAGAAATAGATCGAATTTCTATCACATTGGGAATGTTTGCCATCGCAACCTCCACTGGATAGGTAATGAATTGCTCTACTTCTTGAGGGGCCAAATTATTAGATACCGTAACAATCTGTACTTGATTATTGGTAATATCAGGGACCGCGTCAATAGGCAATTGCTGAAGGGAATAAATCCCTCCTGCAATCAACCCTAGGAGTCCCAATACTATTATAAGTTTTTGCCGAACGGCAAAATGAATTATATTTTCTATCATTTAGCTTGATTTTAATTTAAAAAAATGTAATCAAGCTATTGACGGGGGTTTGAATATGGAAAAATTAAATCCTTCAGCAGTACTGTTTAAAAAAGAAAACTTAGCTTTTTCTTTAAATTGTTCATTTGGATGGTACCCCGAATGATGGTTGGTCCAAAAAGACCATATTAATGAATGTCCCCCTAATGAGTGCATAGGGAGTTGGCCATGATTCTCTTCTTTATGGTTGTCCAAATGATTGTCCGCATTAAAGTAATGCAACGCTACAAAATCTATAAAATCAAAATCAGTTTGCGGAGCCCTTTGCAAATGTTCTGAAAAATGTCTGATTACGAAACCTATTTTTGTCAATTGGGAGAAGTCACTATTCGGGACCATTCCACCTAATGCGAAAAAAATAGATAACGTAAATGCAAATATTTTCAAAATGTATAATTCACTTGAAAACTCAATATAAACATATTATAAAGGATTGAACATTCGAATCTGTTAAATTTAAGGTTTAGATTTAAGTCCGTGCATATTTTGCCCTACAAAGTCTTGTGGGAAGGATTCTACACCTGGGAAACCTAATTTGATGTCCCTTCCTTCATAAGGTATATAAGCAGTTCCGAAAATATAATCCCATATTGCCAAACTCAAACCAAAATTAATCCCATTGGGATGGCTTTCTGGCATATCATGTGCATGATGCCAAATATGCATTTCAGGACTATTAAATATTTTCTTCATGAAAGGACCTAAAATAAAGCTTCCAAAAAGTACACTAACAACTAGTGTTATAGACACTGCTGTAATAGTAGTCTCTGGTAAAATGGCAATATCAAAGGCACCAGTTGCAATCACAACACCCAGTAAAAGTCCTAAAATACCTCCGGTAACGCTACCAGGAACTTTAATATTAGAATGGTTGTAATGGCCCACAGCCAAGGTGAATATATGAATAATAAAAAAGTCATAAAGGCCTATACCCAATAAAGCTAGGGGAATGTATTCTATCGTGCGGTAAACTACATTTTCCATCCAGTGGTATCGCAAATGTGCAGCAAATCCCATTTGTTCAACGGAATGGTGGACTTTGTGGAATTCCCATAACTTGGGGTGTGCATGAAGTAACCGATGTACCCACCACTGAACGAAATCTCTCACGAAAAATCCTACTAATAAAATGGTCCACATCGGTGCACCGTTTAGCGGATTAGAGGCCTGTAAATTAAAATTAGTCAACCAAAAAATACCGTCATTAAACAGATTGACGATTACGTTGGAAGCAGCATTATAAACCACTAAAGAAAAAAGAAAGAAATTAAAAAACATGTAAAAAAAATCCATCCAAAAATCCTTTCTGAATTTGGGTTGATCTTTTCTCCATGGGGTTAATAGTTCCAAAGAAAAAAAGAATCCGGAAACCAATAATAACCAATAAAAGTAATTATGCCAGTTGGGATGAGATATTTCATTCCATAAATAGTTTGCATATCCCCAATATCCATTGACAAATGCATCCCAATATTTCATA
>CALAZP010000267.1 GCA_937926355.1 uncultured Saprospirales bacterium | reverse complement strand
GGCACTAAGTCATTGGAACCTCTATTAATTTGAACTGGTTCCTCCAAAGGCATAATCTCCAATTTAATAGGAATGATTTTTTCATCCGCTCCTGTGTTGAGCACTAAATAAGGAGATAGAGGGCCCCAAGCTTCTTTATTGATCACTCCTGAGCCTGAATAGGGGATGGACCAGGTCGTGTTGGCTGGCAAAGGAGTAAAGTTATCATGAGGTGCAATGCGCCAAAAATCACCATTTATTCTGTCAATGGTTACTGCACCACCTATAGTTTCAGGAATAGGGGTTCCGACTATTTGATTGTAATAGATGGCCCAATTATTGGCATCTAGTGCATCATCTAATTGATGAACCAATTGAAATTCAGCATTGAATGTTCCATCATCTTTATTTTCCTGTAATTTCCAGGTTAGGGTAATAGGGGAATTAGAGGGAGCCTCCGAGACGGTTGAACAAGCTGATAGGATTAAGGCCATAAAAAATAGGTAGAAAAGGATTCGCATTTTTTGTTTTATTATCAAATAAACAATATTTATTAATTTTATTAGCCGCTGCACCTCTTGTATGAAGCGATTTTTTTTCTAAACCTTCTAAAATTATAGAAATGATTGTTATAGAGTTGCTAGTAGCCTTGGTTTTCACCCTCCTAATAATGAGTTTGCTAACCTCCGCCATCTTAGAGGTATTGGCACTAATTTTTGGATTCCGAAATAAAAAATTGCTAAAGGCACTTGAGTTGATTTTAGGCAAGGGACCTTTATATCAAGAATTTATCCAACATCCGGGGTTCACCCAACTTGGAATTGCTGAGTCGGGATGGCATAAGACCCCGTCCTATTTAAGTGCTGAACAATTTATTGCCTTACTTAATAGGTTGATTCCATTTGAGCAGCTGAAAGCAAAAGGAGCTCGTGAATTCCCTCTTCAAATTCCTGCTGAGCTGAGGGAAAATCTAGAGATGTATTGGGAGGATGCGCGTCAAAATGAGGAGGTGTTTCGCGACAAATTAAAACATTGGTATCAGGCGATGATGGATCGGCACTCTGAAGCTTATAAAAATTTTTCAAAGAAAATGCTCCTAGTCATTGGGTTGCTTTTAACCGTTGCTTGTAATATCGAGGTGATTGAACTAGGGAAGGTCTTGGTTCGACAAGCGGAGATGCGGCAAACTTTCCAAGTGGCAGCTGAGCAATTAGTAGCGGAGAATATGGAACAATCCCCCTCACCTGATGAAATTGAAGCGGCCTTAAAAATGGTTGTTCGGTATGGTTCTACCCCTCTGTCCTCTATTCCTTGGGGTTGGAACAGCAACCCTTTTGCTTCTTGGGAAACCTCCCTGTGGTTATGGAAGGGATTGGGGTGGCTGATCACGGCCTGTGCCATTGCCATAGGGGCTCCTTTTTGGTATGATTTATTGCGGAAAATTCTGGCGATTAAGAACTAATAATGCATTATAATCAATTACCAAATGACCGTTATGAAAGAACAATTGTCAATGTCCATTACCAAAGAACAATTACTAATGAATCATGACAAAAGCACTATACCTAGTGAACGATCGCGAATCATCAATTAACAACCGCTAACGAATAATCACTAATTCCCTATTACTTATCACCAATCAATAATCAGAATAAGCAGTAGGCGCCATAAAAATAATGTCAGCCCTAGATACATTTCCTTTATAAAAGTCATTGTTTTTCAGCTCTTCCCATTTTGCAGAGCTGAAAAATAAATCCCAAAGTTGGTCTCTTTTTTCCTTGTTTTCAAAAGTTGTCATGTACATCAAATTAGGCATTTGACTGCCAGCTAGTACCTCCCCGTAGAAAACGGCATTGAATCCCAATTCCTCAAAAAGAATGATTTCTCCTCCGGCGTTAAACATGTCCACTTTATTGAGGTATTTTTGGACGTTAGCAGATTCATAGCTTCGCAATTCGTAAATCCTTTTGGTTCTATCTCCTTTAAGGGGACAAGGTTGAAGTTGGGGCATATCTTCAAATGCCTGCATTAGTGTAGTATTGATTCTAAGGTATTGAGGTAAGTATTCTTTTTCCCAAGTTCCCGCTTGGATTAATTGCTTATCTAGTTTGGCAAAATCCTCGATATCCTTTAAGGTGTGTAGGAGATATAGATCGGGAATCTTATCGTCTTCCTGAGGTTGCTCCATAAAAACGCCAATATGGGTATACCCCGCTTGTTTGAGAGCAGGCAGATAAGCGTATTCAATAAATTCGCTGGTTTGCCGCAAATCCTCCACTGTTGCAAAGGAGTATTGTTTGAGGATCAGGAAATCTCTTTCTTGAGCAAATAGGGTGTTGCTTGTATAAGAACAAACTAGCGTGTAAAGGAATGTGAAAATTAATTTTTTCATTGGGCGTCGATTAGTTATGTTTAAGTCACGTAAATGTATAAATACTTTATCATGGAAAAAATACTAAGATGGGCCAGTTGGATTTTGATCCCTCATTTATTGGGGTGTACTTATTCTAAGGAAGTGGTCTTAGAGCAGGGAATGGTCATTAAAACTTCCATGATGATTAAAGCGGGGGACTATCTATTGGCCGGTGCGGATAGTTTGGATCAACCAGTAATAGTCATAGAGGGGGCGGATATTACGGTAGATTTTAGTGGTGCCCTTTTGGAGGGGAGTGCTGATGCAACTCGTCCAGATCAATTTAAAGGCTTGGGTATTTTGGTTCGAAATGGAAAAAATATCACTTTAAAAAATCTCAGGGTAAAAGGATACCAAGTGGGATTAATGGTAGAGAATACTAATGGTTTTGTATTGGAGGATAGTGATTTGAGTTATAATTATCGACAGAAATTGGGAAGTTATCGAGAGCGGGAGGACTATGCGGATTGGTTGAGTTACCATCAAAACGATCGGGATGAATGGTTGCGGTATGGTGCTGGCCTGTATCTGAAGGGGGTGGATAGTGCTGTAGTTAGAGGAGTGCATATAACTGGTGGTCAGAACGGCATTATGATGACTCAAACCAACCACAGTTTGTTTTACAATAATAGGATTGTTTTCAATTCGGGCATAGGCATTGGATTGTATCGTTCTTCATTTAATCGGGTGATGCATAATATATTGGATTGGAATGTAAGGGGATACAGCCATGGGTTTTATAGCAGAGGGCAGGACTCTGCAGGACTTTTGTGCTACGAACAAAGTAATGAAAATATCTTTGCTTACAATTCAGCTACTCATTCGGGGGATGGATTTTTCTTATGGGCGGGTCAAACTACTATGGATAGCGGAATGGGGGGATGCAACGGCAATCTGATTTGGGAAAACGATTTTTCCTATGCACCGACTAATGGAATTGAGGTGACTTTCAGCAGTAATACCATTGTGGGGAATACTATGAAAGAATGTCGCTATGGGATATGGGGGGGATACAGTTTTGATTCTAAAATGGTAGCGAATGAGATTATAGATACGGATTATGGAATTGCTATTGAGCATGGACATGATCACTTGATACAGGGCAATTATTTGGAAAATAATAAGGTGGGCATTCGGTTATGGGAACGGGTGGCTCAGCCTAAGGATTGGGGATTTGCTATGAAAAATGATGTTAGTTCTAAGAACTATAAGATTTCGGGCAATTATTTTAAAAGGCAGGATCAAATTTTGCAGGTTCAGTCCACTGCAGATTTGGATCTGGGACCTGGTAATTATTTTGAAGCTTATGGCCAAGTTATTAGTACCGAAGGAACCCTATCAGGCGTTCGAGAATTCGACAATTATAAGGAAGCGGGTCTGAGTGCGGCGCCACCTTTTTCCCGAAGGGATTATATCCATCAAATGCAAGGCCCGGAACCAATGGAAGGGGCTTTGGCAAGGGATGACCAATTTGAGCAGTGGGATGGAAGGGAGAACATCATTATGGGGGATTA
>CALAZP010000266.1 GCA_937926355.1 uncultured Saprospirales bacterium | reverse complement strand
AATTTTCTGCTGGCTTCTTGTTGTAAAGTTGAGGTGGTAAAAGGTGCTGTTGGTTTTCTTTTTAGAGGCTTAACTTCAATATTTTCAATTTTAAAAAGCGCTCCCATACAGCTTTGCAGAAAAGCTTTGGCTTCTTTTTCTTTTCCAAATCGCTCAGACAATTCTGCTTTTAGTACAGCTGCTTTGCCATCACCATCCAATACTTCAAATTCTCCATAAACCTTATAAAAGGAGGAAATCTCGAAATCATTTATTTCTCGCTCTCTTTCTACGAGTAATTTAACAGCTACTGATTGTACTCTTCCGGCTGATAACTTTCCTCTGATTTTTTTCCAGAGCAGTTCAGAAAGTTCATAACCCACCAATCGGTCAAGAATTCTTCTAGCTTGTTGTGCATTGACTAAATCGATATCTACCAATCTAGGCTGTTTAATGGCATTTTGAATAGCCGGTTTGGTAATCTCTCTGAAAACAATCCTCTTGGTCGTGAATTCGTCTAATCCAAGAACTTTACACAGATGCCATGATATAGCCTCCCCTTCTCGATCTTCATCCGTGGCCAACCATACTTCTTTTGATTTTGATACTGCATCTTTCAACTCTTTAACAAGTTTGCGTTTGTCAGAAGTAATTACATATTTTGGTTCAAAAGACTTTTTTATGTTTACTGCAGAAATCCCCTTATCCAGATCTCTAATATGGCCGTAACTAGATTTTACTTTGAAATCCTTTCCTAAAAATTTCTCTATGGTTTTGGCCTTAGAAGGAGACTCGACTATCAATAGGTTTTTTGGCATGCTTTTAGATGTTTTGCATTTACTTGGTGCAAAAGTATATAATTTGATTTGGATAAATCAAATGTGTATTTTTAGAAAGATTAAAAAACTTTTTTGTAAGTTTTAGCTCGAATTAAAAACGAAGAAACTATGAATTCAAAAAAATCAAAGCAAAAAGCTAGTTCCCGCCGGGATTTTTTGGCGAAAAGCCTAGTAGCATCAGGCATATTTATCGTTCCTCGCCATGTGTTGGGTGGTCCTGGTTATTTAGCCCCAAGTGATCAATTAAATTTAGCTGCTATTGGAGCTGGTGGTAAGGGAAGAAGCGATATTAGGAATGCTTCAGTGAAGGGAAGAGAACGAGTCGTTGCCCTTTGCGATGTCCATATTGACGGAGCTCACGGTGTAAAAGATTCCGTTAAAGATTTCCCCAAAGCCAATTTTTATCAAGATTTCAGAGAAATGTTGGACAAGGAAAAAGACATTGATGCCGTTACCATTTCTACCCCCGATCACATGCACGCAGTAGCTGCTGTTGCTGCTATGCAGCTAAAAAAGCATGTTTATGTGCAAAAACCATTGACACACAATGTTCGAGAGGCTAGAATACTGACAGAACTCGCAAGAGAGCAAAAAGTAGTAACGCAGATGGGAAATCAAGGTGCTTCAAATCCCTCTCAGCTAGATATCCAAGATTGGATCAACTCAGGTAAAATTGGCAATATTGGTGAAGTTAAGGTATGGACCAATCGACCTGTTTGGCCACAAGGGATTCCTTGGCCGGAACCTCAGCCTGACCAAAAACCTGCTGGATTAGATTGGGATCTTTGGATTGGCCCTGCCAAGGAGACTCCTTACAATCCTGCCATGCATCCATTTAACTGGAGAGGATGGTGGCCTTATGGAACAGGAGCTTTAGGAGATATGGGTTGTCATTTAATTGATATTCCTTTTAAAGCGCTTAATTTAAAATATCCCGTTGATGTTCAATGCAGTGTGGGTAGTGTCTTCCGCAGAATGTGGACTCCAGAATATTTACCTGAAGGGTGTCCTCCTTCATCTTTTGTGACTATTCATTTTGAAGCTACAGATAAGACAGGCAAGCCATTAGAAATGACTTGGAGCGATGGAGGAATTAAGCCAGCTCATCCTTATTTGATCCCATCCGAGGAAGATATGGGCGAATCTGGAAGTTCAAGCGGGGTGATGATTGTAGGAGATAAAGGTATTATAACCTGTGGGTCCTACGGTTTGAATGCTAAACTCTACAGGCCCGGTGAGCCAACTGTTTCCAGTGAAAGGGAGCAAGAAAATGATGAACCAGAATACGGGCATCAGCGCAAATGGGTAGATGCTTGCAAAGCGGGCTTTAATAGCCCAGAACATAAAGCTTTGACTTCCTCTTTTGATTATTCTGGGCCTTTAACTGAAACTGTTTTAATGGGTAACTTGGCTATTAGAAGTTATCTGTTGAGAAAAGAAAGATCCAATGGAGGCTACGAATATTATGGCCAGAAGCGACTGCTTTGGGATGGAGAAAATATGAGAATTACGAATTTAGAAGAAGCTAATCAGTTTGTTACTAGAGAATATAGAGAAGGTTGGGCCATATAAATTGGACACCTTTATTTGAATGGATTTGGAATACAAAGGCTAATTTATTTAAATGGCACTAGCTAAAATATTTGTAGCAGCCACAGGGCAACACGTTGGCAAGACTACCTCTACCTTAGGCTTGGTAAGTAATTTACAAGAAATGGGCTATCAAACGGGGTACTGCAAGCCTTTAGGGCAAAAACACGTTACAGTTGATGGGGTTAGGGCCGATAAAGATGCTTTATTGTTTTCCAAGTTCATTCAATTTTCCATTGATCCAGATATTCACAGCCCTGTAATCCTATCCCAAGGTATTACCAAAAAATTCATTGAAACTCCAGAGCAATTTAATTTTACAGATCGAATAAGAAAAGCTGCAAAAGTACTAGAAAACCAATTTGAAATTGTGGTCTATGAAGGTACTGGTCATCCCGGCGTAGGAAGCGTAGTCGATTTGAATAACGCCAAGGTGGCTAAAATGCTTGGTGCATCAGTCATCATGATTGTAGAAGGAGGTATAGGCAATACCATAGATAGGCTGAATATAAGTCTTTCCCTATTCAGAGAACAGCAAGTTCCTCTGCTAGGCGTTATTGTCAATAAGGTTAAGCCTGAAAAATTAGAACAAACCCGTTATTTCATCCAGAAAAAATTGGACCAGACCGATATCCCTCTTTTAGGTGTAGTGCCTTATGAGCAAGCGCTCTCCTTCCCTATCATGGATACTGTACTACATGCGGTGGACGGAAAGGTCTTGGCCAACAGTGAATTTCTTAACAACCGTATTGAAGGAATCCTTGCGGGCTCATTAGTAGATATTGATGAGATTGCTAATTCGGAAAACATATTACTTGTAGCCAGTATCAAGAGATTGAATGAGGCCATTGAAAAGATTGAAACCATTTCTAAACTTAAAAATTTGAAAGGATCTCCTCTATCCGGAATTATTGTAACCGGAGATGGAAGACATGCTAAATGGTATGATATGGGAGACCTTACCAATCCCTACTTTAGCGAGCACAATATACCCGTAATCACTACTAAGTTAGATACCTATGGGTCGGTGGTCAAAATTAGTAGAATTGAAGTGAAGATTAATACCAGAACACCTTGGAAAGTAAAAAGAGCCATTCATTTAATTAAAGATAGTGTGGATTTTCCACTAATTTTGGACCAACTAAATATTCCATTCAAATAATAAAATATGAACCCTATTAAATTAATTTTTCCTCTACTTGGCCTTGTTACACTGGCACATTCACAAAATATTTCTATTGAATCTAGTGTGAAAGAAGTAGAAGAATTCATGTCTACTATCAATCAAGAAGACCTCAAACAACACCTTTTTACTTTAGCATCTGATGATTACGAGGGACGGGAAACTACTGAAAGAGGCCAAAAAATGGCTGCCGATTATATCGCGAATCATTTCTATCAATTGGGATTAACTGGGCCAGTTCCCAATCAACCTAATCCATATTTTCAACCTATTGAATTCAAAGCTAGAAAAATAAAATCCGCCTCTATTAGAAGCGCAAATACCAGCCTGCAAGCCCCTCAAGATTTTTTTGGAATGGGCTATTTTAATGCAGAACTGGCTGAAAATCCTTTAATTTTTGCAGGATATGGGCTACAAACTGACCAATTCACCGATGTTACTCCAGAAGAAATCAAAGGTAAGGGATTGGTAGTTATCGACGGTGTCCCTAGAGATAAAAATGGAAATCCAATAGTAGAGAAGGCGCCAAGCCTTTGGCAGCGAATAAGAAAATTAGGTGATCAGGGAGCAGCTTTTGTAATAGTTACTTACCCCACTATAGAAGAATTTGATTCTAAATCTCAGTTATGGAGGGGTTTTGTAAGTAAACCTAATCTGATGCTGGCTTCAGAAGAAAGTCGTAGTGGATCTATGCCAATATTTATGATGAATCCAGAAAAAGTGGCACTTCTAATGGGAATTGAAACCAAGAATTTTTTCAAAACTTTAGAAAAGAAAACTAAAAAGGGAATTTCTCCTGCTAATAGTTTTGCCCCCGTTCC
>CALAZP010000265.1 GCA_937926355.1 uncultured Saprospirales bacterium | reverse complement strand
TTATGCCTTTGGAGGAACCAGTTCAAATTAATAGAGGTTCCAATGACTTAGTGCCGATACCCACCCCGACCGGAGACTATGAAACCTATGCTCCATTGAGTCATTTAGACCGCCTTTCTTTACCTCCAGTAGTCCCTACGCCTGTTTACTGGCAATATCAAGACGGTCAGGTACCTTTTCCCGAAGGGATTATTTCTATTAACGGTGAAGGAAAAGTTGTTGAATGGTTAAGAGAAAGCTTGGCAAATACACTGGGGCTTCAATCTGAACCTGCTCCAAATACCGAGGCCAATCTTACCCTGACGGTTGAACCCATCCAAATCGATGGCATAAGACGAACTGCCGGCAGTCATGCCTATGACCTGCGGATTCAAACTGATGGAAAAATTATGATTAAAGGGTCCGACCAACAAGGACTGCTTTATGGGGCGCAAACATTGGTTCAATACCTGACGATAGCTCAAACCAATCAGTGGCCTTTGCATGCCCTCTCGATTCAGGACTACCCGCGGTATGAATATAGAGGGGTTCACTTAGATGTGGCGAGAAACTTCCAATCAGCGGAGCAGGTCAAGTTATTGCTTTCAGTGATGGGAGCTTACAAACTCAATAAATTACACTTTCACTTAACAGACGATGAAGGATGGCGGATTGAAATTCCAGAATTACCTGAACTTACTAGCATCGGTGCTTATCGAGGGCATACCCTAGACGAAAGTCAACACCTATATCCCGCATACGGGTCAGGACCGGATCCTCGCAATCCCAACTCCGCTGGAAATGGCTTTTACACGCAAGCAGAATATGCCGATATTCTTGTCCATGCGGAAAAATTGGGCATAGAAGTCATTCCTGAAATTGACCTTCCTGGCCATGCTCGCGCCGCTATTGTGGCAATGAAAAGAAGAGCGGAACAAACCGGTGACCCATCGTTTTTGCTACACGATCCGGAAGACGCCTCAGAGTACGTTTCAGTTCAAAACTATACGGACAACGTCATCTGTCCATGTCAGGAATCCTCCTATGCTTTTATTGAAACCGTGGTCCGTAATATTCTAGGGATATACAAATCCGTAAGCGTTCCACTAAGTACCATCCATATTGGAGGTGATGAAGTGCCCAATGGAGTTTGGGAAAAATCCCCAGCTTGTGATCGACTGATAGCGGCTACACCTTCGGTAAAAAATGTCATTGATCTCAATTATTATTTTGTCAATAGAATGAGGGAAATGCTGAATCGTTATGGGTTAAATACCTCTGGATGGGAGGAAGTAGCCTTGGAACGAATCCCTAATGAAAATGGTGGGATGTCCTATAACCCACATCCAGATTTTAAAGGGGGATCGGTTATTCCTTATGTTTGGAACAACCTTTGGGGTAATCAGGATTTGGGTAATCGACTAGCCAATGCCGGTTATCCGGTAGTGCTATGCGGTGTTACAAATCTCTACCTCGATATGGCTTATAATAAAGACCCCAAGGAACCTGGACTCACCTGGGGTGGATTTGTTAATACCCAGCGGGTTTTCTCCTTCGCCCCGGAGGAAGTTTTCTTCTCCACCACCCAAGATCCAATGGGTAATTCATTTGATCGCGCTTCTTTTTATTCCGAAATGGAGGCACTAGAAGTCTCTGCGAGAAAAAATATATTAGGAATCCAAGGGCAACTTTGGAGTGAAACCTTAATGTATCCCGATCGCTTGTCCTATTTTTATTTTCCAAAATTACTGGGATTAGCCGAAAGAGCATGGGCAGCTAAACCCAAATGGGAAGTGCAAAAAGATGATGAATTATTAAAACAACACTGGGAGATTTTTGCCAATACTATCGGACAAGGTCAACTGGATTATATGGATGCGGCCTTTGCAAATCTTAATTACCGCATACCTCCTCCAGGGGTCACCCTCGAAGGAAATACCGTGAAAGTCAATACGGCATTCCCCGGCCTGATTATCCGCTATGCGGTAGGCAGTACTCCCAATTCCAATAGCGATAGGGTAACCCATGAGACTTTAAATTATCAGAAAGGGTTGCAAATCGCGGCCTTTACTCAAAATGGAAATCAGCAAAGTGCAATAGTATATGTAGATAATTTAATACGTAAATAATAATCTTTTAAGGAACTTAAATATTAAAAAAAATGTTAAAAAATAAAACATATTGAAATAAATAGTATATTTGAGTCCATAAATGATCCAACGAGGGCCCAAATAACCTTAAACGAGAAACTATTCGCTTCAAGCTTTAAAGATAATAGTGTTTCATAGTGTGAGGGGTAACCGCTTTCGTGGTTGCTCCTTTTTTTTAAATTTCCCTTACCATCAAATCGTCAATTAATCCTAGCAATAATTCCTTGCGAGTAGGAGACAAGCTTTCAAGTAGCTTTAAAGCACGAGATTGATAGGTTTGCATCAATTCTTTTGAAACAGATGGGATATCTAAGGATTCAAAAATACCTTTGACTTTATTGATTTTATCATTTTCTAAACCTTGATACTCGAAATAGCAGTGCTGCAATTCCCTTTTTTGATCTTCATCAGCGACTTCCAGCGCTTTTAAAAACAAATAGGTCTTTTTATTTTGAACGATATCTCCGCCAACTTTTTTGCCGAAAAAAGCGGGGTCTCCAAATGTATCTAGGTAGTCATCCTGTAATTGAAAAGCAATGCCAATATTACGTCCTACTTGACCTAGGGTATCTACCTCTTTTGGAGAAGCATCAGCTAGTATAGCCCCCATTTGCAAACTACCAGCTAGCAAAGCAGCGGTCTTCAGCTCAATCATTTTTATGTACTCCTGAATGGCTACAGCTTCTCTTTTTTCAAAATCCATATCCATCTGTTGGCCTTCGCAAACTTCAACGGCTACCTGGCTAAATATTTTAAATAAATCAGATTTTTGCCGAGGATCCGCAACCTGTTCCAGCGCTTGATAGGCTTTTACCAGCATGACATCCCCAGAAAGAATAGCGGTATTGGCAGAATACTTCTCGTGAACAGTAGGTTGACCACGCCTTAAAGGGGCATCGTCCATAATGTCGTCGTGAACCAAACTAAAATTATGGAAAATTTCAACGGCCATAGCAGCTGGTAGTGCTTTGATGGGATTCTTCCCAAATAAATCACACGCTATCAAGGCTAAAACGGGTCGAACTCTTTTTCCCCCTAAGTGCATGATATAGTCAACTGGTTCGTACAAGGAAGGCGGGTAACCAGTAAATGATTGCTTATTTAAGGCCTCCAGAAAAAGGTCTTGAAGAGTTTTCAGAGTATGCATAAGGATAAATTGGTTCCTAAATATACCCCTACAAATTCAATTAATTAATTTTACTGCCTCACAAAATGAAAATTATGGAACGATTAGATGTGGTAATCATCGGTGGCGGGCCTTCTGGAATCAATTGCGCTATTGCAGCTCATCTTGCTGGTTTGAAGTATTGCATACTAGAAAAAGGCATGTTAGTTCATGCTCTTTACCATTTTCCAGCTGATATGACTTTTTTTTCAACGTCCAAACTGCTAGAAATTGGTCAAGTTCCATTTATTTCACACGGGGAAAAGCCTACTAGAAGAGAAGCCTTAGAGTATTACAGAAGATTGGTTCAACATTACCATCTGAAAGTCAGGCTGTACGAGGAGGTTTTATCTATGAAGCCGATAAATAAAAATGGATATGAAATTCAAACTTCTAAAGCAAAATATTCCACTGCCCATGTGATTATTGCTACCGGATTCTATGATACTCCTCGACGACTTCAAATCCCTGGAGAGCAACTTCCCAAAGTTTCCCATTATTACAACGACCCGCATCCCTTCTTCCAAAAAGAGGTGTTGGTTATTGGAGCGAGAAACTCGGCTTGTGATGCCGCTCTGGAATGCTATTACAAAGGAGCAAGGGTCACTATGGCCATAAGAGGATCCGAAATCCATCCCAACGTCAAATATTGGATTCGACCTAATATCATCAATCGGATCAAAGCAGATAGTATTAAGGGCTATTTTAACACCCATTTGGTTTCGATTCACGAAGAAAAAGTCGTTTTAGAAAACGAGGAAAAAGGAACCTTTGAAATTGACAATGATTTTGTGTTGGCTATGACGGGTTATGAACCTAACTATGCCTTATTAGATAAGCTGGGTATTGCCTGCAGCGAGGATGCTATAAGAATTCCAGATTATAAAAAAGAAACACTGGAAAGCAATCTCCCGGGTGTTTTCTTAGCAGGGGTGGTCTGTGCAGGAACACAAACCAGTAAACTTTTCATAGAAAACACCCGAGACCATGCTCAAATTATCATAGATACTATTGTATCGAGAGAAAGGAATTAGTTCCCCTCTTCTAATTGTTCACTTCTCTGCATGCGTTGCATAGGATTTTCTCCCATTCCCCACTGTCTTCCTTTGAAGAGTTCAAAGCGATTGGGTAGGCGACGAGAAGGCCAATAGTTATTATTTCTATCCGTATCTGCGGTTTCCAAATTAGGGTCTAAAACAATCTCCGCTACTTCTTTTTCAAAGAAGAAAACCTTACTTACCTGACCAGAATTCTTAGCCCAAATTTCTGCGGGAATCCTTACTTCTTCGCTGGTTCCATCGGTAAAATTAAAGGAAAGAATGATAGGCATGACCAGACCACCCACATTGGAAAAATCAATGCTGTAATAATGGTGTCCCTTATCAATCAACTCCTTTTCCCAGGGTGCCAAGCTATTGATAAACTGCTGGTATTCAGCTTGATCTAAAGCAGTAACTTCTAATGGGTCGTAATCATTATAAAAGTCTTTCAGTCTAGGGTCCTTATCTACTGCTGTTTCCATAGATTCATTTCGAACATCCCCTATATACTTAGGAGCAGCCTCTCTTTCCTCTTTAGCCAATCCCTTTTCAACAACAGGATTTTGTGTGTTGACCTGGAACCATTCTACCTGATCAATAGCAATATCAACATGGTCTGTAGAATAAAACCAACCCCTCCAAAACCAATCCAAATCTACTGCACTCGCATCCTCCATAGTTCTGAAAAAATCAGCTGGTGTAGGGTGCTTAAACTTCCACCTTTGAGCATATTCTCTAAAAGCGTAGTCAAATAACTCTCGCCCCATAATGGTTTCCCGTAAAATATTCAACGCTGTTGCTGGTTTGTCGTAAGCATTATTACCAAACTGTAGAACAGATTCAGAATTGGTCACAATAGGTACTATGCCAGATTTATCACCCTTCAAATAGTCGACAATTTTAGA
>CALAZP010000264.1 GCA_937926355.1 uncultured Saprospirales bacterium | reverse complement strand
ACCTGTTTCTTAAACGTATTAAAATAATTTTCCAAATTCATTTTTCTATTCTTTACAAACCAATTCTTTTACCAAATTGACCAAATTAATAGCTGCTTTTTCTTCCTTAGCTTCAGCATAAATTCTAACGATGGGTTCCGTATTTGATTTTCTTAGATGAATCCAAGCTTCTTCCAAGTCCATTTTTAGTCCGTCAATTTCATTGAATACTCCCTTCGGGAAATGGCGGGCTAATTTATTTTTAACGGTTAGTAGGTTGAGATTTTGGGGAATGTTAACCTTATCTTTTAGCATGACATAAGAAGGATATCTGGATCTCAAATCAGTTGGTTTACAATTGTTTTTGGCCAACCAAGTTAAAAATAACGCTATTCCTACTAAGGCGTCTCTACCATAGTGTAAATCAGGAACAATAATTCCCCCATTTCCTTCTCCTCCAATAATTGCCTTTTCCAATTTCATAGTTTGAACCACATTAACCTCTCCTACGGCACTTGCTTTATAATCTCCCCCATGTTGATCGGCAATATCTTTTAATGCTCGACTAGAAGATAAATTAGAGATAACGGTTCCTTTACCATATTCAGATAGAAAATAATCCGCAATGGCAACCAAGGTATATTCTTCTCCAAAGGGGGTTCCATCCTCACTAATTAAAGCCAATCTATCTACATCTGGATCAACTGATATTCCCAAATGGGCATTTTCTTTTTTCACCCCTTCCATTAGTGTAGTCAAATGTTGAGGAAGCGGCTCTGGATTGTGATCAAAAACCCCATTTATTTCGTGATGTATCAAGGAATAGGTACAGCCTAATTGTTCTAATAAGGGAGGTATCGCTAAAGCACCTGTTGAATTGATACAATCTACCATTATGTGGTATTTCTGTTGAGCAACCAGAGAGGGATTCACTAATGGATGATGGAGTACCTGTTTTATGTGCCAGTCAATTGCATCTTTTTGTAACGTATGTTTTCCAAGATGATTAGTTGAAGCAAACTCAATATGGCCCTTTTTCAATAGTTCAATTATGGCTGTGCCTTCTTCTGCTGAGATAAACTCTCCTTCCTCATTGAGTAGTTTGAGGGCATTCCATTCCATGGGGTTATGACTGGCAGTAATAATTATTCCACCACCTGCGCCTTCTCTAGGGACAATCATCGCAACAGTCGGGGTAGTAGAAAGTCCCAAATCAATGACCTCCACCCCCATAGCAATTAAAGTTTGAACAGCTAATCCTTGAACCATTTCTCCGGATGCTCGACCATCTCTGCCAATTACAATTTTGCGGTTAGCGGATTTCCCAATCATGAATTGGGCATAGGCTGAAACAAAAGATACTATATCGATTGGAGTTAAATTATCTTGTGGAACCCCACCAATAGTTCCTCTGGTCCCTGATATAGAAGATATTAATGCCACTTTTTTTCTTCAAATATAAGCAATACAACATTTATTGGTTTTGGTTTGTATCTTATTAGCATCAAATCAAATAAATGGAAACGCTTATTTCAATTGACCATCAATTATTTCATTGGATTAACGATACCTTAAGCAATGCTTTTTTGGACTGGCTCATGCCATTTTGGAGAGATAAAAAATTTTGGATACCCTTCTATATAATAGGTCTGATTGCTGTCACTAAAAAATTTAAAATTTCAACTCTTTACTGGGTATTATTTGTTGTTTTGACTGTAGGTATTTCAGATACGATGAGCAGCAAGATAATAAAACCCGCATTTGAGCGGGTAAGACCTTGCAATACCGAAAATATGAAGCAAGAGGTAAGGATTCTTGTTCCGTGTGGAAAGGGGTTTAGTTTCACCTCCTCCCATGCGACCAATCACTTTGCCGTTGCAGTATTTGTTTTATTTACTTTAAGCAGTTATTACAAAAAAATAGGCCCTATTCTGTTAGGTTGGGCGGCAACTATATCATTGGGGCAAGTTTACGTAGGGGCGCACTATCCGTTAGATATTCTCACTGGTGGTTTATTGGGATCGGGGATAGGATACCTCGTATTTTTGCTTTATAAACAATTCCCCCACTACCATTTAAACGAATCTACTTTATGAATATTTGGGAATATAGCCTATTATTTGTTAGTGTTTTTGCTGGGGGATTAGCTGCTGTTAGTTCACCCTGGAACAAGAGAAATTGGAATGCACCTTTGCTTTCTTTTAGCGGCTCATTTTTACTGGGAATTGCCATTCTACATTTATTTCCAGCTGTTTTCTACGGCGGGAATCACATTATTGGACTTTGGGTGCTGGGTGGTTTTATGTTACAATTTTTTTTAGAGCAACTGACCTCGGGGATTGAACACGGACATATCCATATACATTCTTCTACACATCATTTGAAGGCTTTTCCAATTATGATTGGCTTATCGATTCACGCCTTCATAGAAGGACTTCCACTTGCTCATTACCATGAACTTAATGAGCATGCTGCAGGAACGTTTAACCACTTATTATTTGGAATTGTACTCCATAAATTGCCAGCTGCTTTTGCTCTTGGCACCATATTATCTTTGGCAGGAATTCGTAAATGGCCTCTTTTAGGATACCTATTTATTTTTGCCTCCATGTCTCCAATTGGAGCAAGGCTTTCAGAATATTTAAAACCTGAAGAATTTTATGTTCAAATTATAATGGCTTTGGTTGCAGGTTCTTTCTTGCATATAGCTACAACTATCCTTTTTGAAACAGATGATACTGCCCACCATACGCTTTCTTTGAAAAAGTTACTATTAATACTTGCTGGGTTATTTCTCGCTATAATCACCATCCTTTAGCAAAAAAAATTCTTTTTTGACAATATATTCGATATTTTTATAAAAAAAATCGGAGTGTGGAAAGTATGAAATTTTACAAAAATGTAATTGCCTTTTTATTCTTTGTTTTGTCGAGTGCCCACTGGATAAATGCCCAAACCACCATTTCAGGTTTGGTAAAAGCTGAAATAAGCGGCGAGCCATTAATTGGTGCAACCATAATTATTAAAAATACCTCTACAGGCACCTTAACTGATTTTAATGGTGAATTTGAACTTACTTCTGAGTATAATTTCCCCTTTGATATTGAAATCTCTTATGCGGGGTTCACCCCATTAATCTTAACGGTTACCCATTCTGATCCTTTAGAAATAAAGTTAGATGAATCAGCAGTCACTATTGATTTGGTGGAAGTTACAGGAAGAAGAATTTCAGAAAAGCAAACTCAAAATGCACTTACAGTAGAGACTTTGGATAATATCGCCATTAAAGAAACTCCGGCAGCTAATTTCTACGATGGATTAGGGGCTTTAAAAGACGTGGATTTGACTGCGGCAAGTCTTGGATTCAAAATCATCAATACCCGTGGTTTTAATAGCACCAGTCCAGTACGGTCACTTCAAATCATAGATGGCGTAGATAATCAGTCACCTGGATTAAATTTTTCATTAGGCAACTTTCTTGGGGCATCGGAATTGGACGTGAATCGAGTAAACTTAGTTATTGGTGCCAGTTCTGCTTTTTATGGACCTAATGCTTTTAATGGGGTGATTGCTATGGAAACCAAAGATCCATTTTTGCACAAAGGATTGAGCGCTATGGTAAAAGGGGGGGAACGAAATTTATTTGAAGGAGGCTTTAGGTATGCTAAGGTATTTAATAATAAAAATGATCTACCATCCTGGGCTTTTAAAATCAATGCATTTGGTTTTAGCGCTAATGATTGGGTTGCGGATAATTATGATCCTGTATTTGGAACTGAATCACCCATTGATAATCCGGGAGGATATGATGCCATCAATATTTATGGAGATGAATTTCAATCTTACAATAATTTTTCTTCTGTTTTATCGAGTCCTGGATTGGGACGAATACACCGAAGAGGGTATCGAGAGATTGATTTGGTAGATTATGATTCGAAAAATCTAAAACTAGGAGGAGCACTTCATTTCCGATTAAATCCTGAGAAGGATTTTGAAAGTCCCACCCTTATTGTGGCTAGTAATTTTAGTACTGGTACTACTGTGTACCAAGGAGATAATCGATTCAGCCTGAGGAATATCAGATTTTTTCAGCATCGATTGGAATTAAAAAAACAAGATCAATATTTTTTGAGATTCTATGCCACACATGAGAATGCAGGAGATTCCTATGACCCCTATTTTACTGCCTTATTACTCCAGGAAAATGCGAAAGAAAGTCGCTATTGGACCAGTGCTTATAAGTCTTTTTGGGACATCAATATCGTGCCACAAATACGTAAAATTGAAGGATATCCAAGTATTGTAGATTACATTGGTAGAATAGATGACTTTAGAGCTGCTTTAAGTGCATTTTATCAAACGCCTGAATTCATAAATAATTTACCAGGATGGCATCAACAAGCACTATCGGCGGCAGAGGCTGAAAGTTCTTTGGTTGGAGCGGTTCCCTTCTATGAGCCAGGAACTCAAAGATTTCAAGAGGAATTTAATAGAATAACGCAAAGCACTTCTTTTACCGAAGGTGGCACCAAATTTTATGATAAATCAGCTTTGTACCACGGTCATGGAGAATACACCTTTAAGGATTTGGTATCGAATGACCAAATTACCGATTTAGATATAGTCGTAGGAGGTAATTTTAGGTATTATGCTCCTGATTCTAAGGGTTCCATACTATTAGATACGTTTGGACGAAATATTGATACCAAGGAATTCGGAATATACACTGGAGGTACTATGGTGATTAGAAACAAACTCAAAATCAATGGATCGGTTCGACTAGATAAAAACCAGAACTTTAATTACCTGGTTTCGCCAGCAGCTTCTTTGGTTTATACACCCAATAGTGACCACACCCTTAGAATGTCTTTTTCTTCAGCAATAAGAAATCCTACCCTAGCAGATCAGTATTTATTTTATAATGTAGGTAGAGCGATTTTGATAGGAAATTTAGATGGATTTAATGATTTAATTACAGTAGAATCCTTTAGAGCTTCGATAAACAGTGGAAGAATTGATAGTTTGAATTATTTTAACATAGATCCCATAAGACCAGAAAAGGTTAAAACTTTTGAATTGGGGTATCGAACGACCTTGGGGCAACTTTTTTTAGATGCGACTTATTACTATAGCTTTTATAATGACTTCATAGGCTATAATTTGGGAATCGAAGCAAAGTTTGATCCAACTACCTCCCTTCCAACGGAGGTTCAAGTCTATAGAGTGGCCGCTAATGCAACGGATCAAGTAACCACTCAGGGATTCTCTATTGGAATGAATTATTATTTTGGAAACTACTTTGTAGCGAATGGAAATTATTCTTGGAATATCTTGAATACGCAAACGGATGATCCCATTATTCCTGCTTTTAACACCCCTGAACATAAATTTAATGTTGGAATTTCGGGTAGAGACATTCCCTTTAAAATTGGAGGGATTCGATTGAATAATTTTGGTTTCAACGTCAACTATAAATGGGTAGATAATTTTGTTTTCGAAGGCTCTCCACAGTTTACCGGATTTATCCCTTCTTATAGTTTACTCGATGCACAAGTGAATTGGAGACTAAGGGATATTGATACAGTGGTTAAGGTAGGTGCCTCTAATTTGTTAAATAATTTGGTCTTTCAGACCTATGGAGGTCCAAGAATTGGAAGATTAGCGTATATTTCGTTTTTATATGAGTTTAAGAATTATTAAATTGTACCATTAAAATCATACATATGAAAAATTTCTACTCTTTACTTTTATTAATTTTTGCTTCAGCATGGGTAGGTTTAACTGCTCAAACCAGATACCTCCATGAGGTTTTCGATGAAGTAGCCGTCGAAAAAGGAATTACCTATGGTAATAATATATCTATTTTAACGGGTGATCCAGCTCCATTAGATCTAAAAATGGATGTATATACCCCAGTTGGAGATGAAGAAACTCAGAGGCCTGTAGTAGTATATTTTCATACTGGAAGTTTTTTACCTCCTTTAATTAGCGGAGGTATAACAGGTTCTCTTACAGATTCTACTTTAGTAGAAATTTGTACGCGTTTGGCTAAAATGGGTTATACTGCTATAGCTGCCACTTACAGACAGGGATGGCTGCCCACATCTGAAGATGCCAACGTTAGAAGAAAAACGCTTCTACAAGCGGCTTATAGAGGGATTATTGACGCTAGAACATGTGTGCGTTATTTGAGGAAAAGCGAACAGGAAGATGGCAATCCATATGGAATAGATACAGAAAAAATAGTTCTATGGGGACAAGGTACTGGAGGATATATTTCATTAGGTGCAGGAGTTTTAGATAGGTATGAAGAATTAGTCGTTGAAAAATTCATCGATACAGAAACAGGAGAACCTTTTGTCACTTTGCAAATAGATGGAGATCCCTATGGTTTAATTCCATCTTTCTTAAACGTCCCTAATCATGTAGGTTATAGCTCAGATTTCAACTTGAGTGTGAATATGGGGGGTGCTTTGGGAGACATTAACTGGATCGAAGGTGAGGATGCTGTAATTGAAGAACCTGCTACTGTTGGATTCCATGTAGTATCTGATCCCTTTGCCCCATTTGGAGATGGTCCCGTTATCGTTCCTACTACTCAGGAGTTTGTCGTCAACGTATCCGGTACCCTTACTGCCACTCAAAGAATGAATGAAGTAGGAGCTAATGATGTTTTAGCACCAGTACTTGGCCTAAATGATCCCTTAACCACTAAAGTTAGTTTGATTCAATTAGCTGGCATTACTGTAGACTTAACTGCTTTAGGGGGTTCTCCAAATACCCCATTAGCGACAGATCATATGTATCCGTTTATTCTTCCAGGTCCTGGACCTCAGTCTGGACCATGGGATTGGTGGGATAAAGACCGCTTGGATTTGGTAGTTGCTGGTTTTAATGCAGCAACAGGTGCAACTTTAGATCCTGATGAACTTCATGCCAATAACCTGCTAACCAACCCTGATATGTCAGCAGAGAAGGCTAAAGCTTATATTGATACCATAATGGCCTATTATGCACCCAGGGGATGTTTTGCATTGGATTTAACTGAATGTAAAAACACATTGTTAGGTGTAAATTCTGTCAAGGTATTAGAGGAAGTGGCATCTTTCGATTTGTTACCTAACCCTGCAACTGACCAAGTACAAGTTAAATTTACTTTAACTGAACCTAATGAATTGAGTTTGATGGTTTTCAATGCTCAAGGTCAAATGGTTCAAAATAACTTCTTAGGACGAACTCAAAAAGGGTCGCAAAATCTAATTATTAATACTAATCAGTTACCGACCGGATTATATTCTGTCAGTTTGATAAACGAAAGAGGAGAAATTAAAACCAAAAGATTGGCTATCAACCGATAAGTTTTACTTAACGATTTTTAAAAGGGTTAATGGATTTTATTCATTAGCCCTTTTTTATTGAAGGGATATCAAAAAAGATAAGGTATCTATCCCATCAGCATAGTTAAACAAATTTGGTTGCTGAGCTTCTCCAAATCTAAATGCTTCGATTCCAGTTATGGATAATGGAATCTGAGAAACTAAGCATTGAATAGACTCTCTTTCTTCTAATAATTTTTCTTTTAGTCCCTCTAAAGAAGTGTAATATTCGAAGTGAAGTACCCCTATCCTAGAGGGAATAGCCTTTGCCTCTTTGATTAAAATGCAACCATTAGCTTGAAAAGATTCTTTTCCTAGACTATGAACTGCATAGTTATAATCAAAGTTATTCTTATAAGGCTCATGCCACATGACTTCTTTAAACTCATAAAGAGCTTCCAAAAGAGGATCAAAATTATAGTCATTAGGTACATATAATTTGGAAATGTTTCTGCATCCTAATCCAAAATATTGGAAAACATCCATCCCTAAAGCAATTAAATCTTCTTTCTGCTCTTTGCCATTTAATACAGCAATACCATTTCTATTTCTGCGAATGATGTTTGGATAATGGCCAAAATAATACTCAAAATACCTGGCGGTATTATTACTACCTGTTGCTATTACCGCATCAAAATTCCTCAACTGTTCTACTTCTTCTACTTTCCATTCAATGCCTTTTTTCTCAGCCAGCTCTTTTAATTTACGAACGATAAAAGGGGAAAGAACTTGGTCTTTTTCAGAATATTTAATGACCAAAGAATGGCCTGATAAGAATATACACAGCACATCATGAAAACCTACTAGTGGGATGTTGCCTGCTGGAATTAAGGCTACTCTTTTAGGGCTTATTGGGTAATAGCTTGGATCTGATAAATAATTATTTGTCCAATTCTCTAATAAGGAGGTGACTAGATAATTTTCGTCTATAGCTTGCAACGCTAATTGTTGATTGGCAACGGTAAACCATTTATTTTTCAAATAGGCCGCTTCCATAACGTGACCCAAAATTGATTTTTCAGTTTGAATAAATTGACTTAAATCATTTAGAATATCTATCCTTGCTTGCAAATTCATTTTAATCCTTAATTATTTTTTGGATACGCTCAATACCCATTTGGTTTAGAAGGTTAATATTTTTTTGAGGAATTTCTTCAACTGATGGGTAGTGCTCAACTGCACTTGTTACAGATTCTTCTTTTAATAAATGCATCATTTGATATGGAGACCTATTGGTATAGTTTTCAGGATCATCTCGATTAGTTCCGGCAAACTGATAACTGGGGTGAAATTCTGCAATTTGAATGACTCCAGATAACTCAAGAGCTTCCAAATGTCCATTTGCCCATTCACAGAGGTCTAAGTAATCTTCGAATTCTATTCCTAATTGAGGATGAATCAAAAAAGTGGTTTCTATTCCTTCTGCAGATTCATTAGCCAAAAAAAATAATTCATTCCATAAAATTCTTGAAAATTCCTCAGTTGATTGATATTCATAAACTACATACCGTATTTTATCTTGAATAAAAGGAGCTTTAGCAAATGGACATAAGTTTAATCCTATGACCCATTTTTCTATCCATTCCTTAGTCTTTAAAATCAGATGCTCCTTCATTCTCATCTAAAAGTTTTTGATTGCGCTGGTAGGTAACATAATTTCTCCATTTCTCTAAACCTGCAGCAAAATCATTGGGTAATTCACTTTCAAAAAACATTTTTTCACCTGTTCTTGGGTGTACAAATCCCAATGATTGAGCATGAAGAGCCTGCCTAGGCAAAATATCCATTACATTTTTTACAAACTGTTTGTATTTGGTAAACACAGTTCCTTTTACAATTTTATCTCCTCCATATCGCGAGTCGTTAAATAATGGATGTCCTCTGTATTTGAAGTGTACTCTAATTTGGTGAGTCCTTCCAGTTTCCAATTGACACTTCACCAAACTTACTAAATATAAAGGTTCTACAATTTCATAATGGGTAATAGCCTCCTTCCCAAAATCTGCATCTGGATATACGGTAAACATCTTTCGATCTCTAGGATGTCTTCCAATATGGCCAACAATCGTATCTGATGGAGGCTTAGGTTCTCCCCAAACAATAGCATAATAGGTTCTTTCGATGGTATGGTCAAAAAATTGTTTGGCTAAATGAGCCATACTCATTTCATTTTTTGCTACTACGAGGAGTCCTGAAGTATCTTTATCTATACGATGAACCAGTCCTATTCTATTTTGAAAATTAGAACCTGGAGCATCAATTCCATTTTCTACTTTCAAATAGGCAGCCAATCCGTTTACAAGAGTACCATTACGATTTCCCACACCTGGATGTACAACTAAACCAGGAGGTTTATTGACAATTAATAGGTCTTCATCTTCATATTCAATGCTAAGTGGCATTTCCTCGGGTACTATCCCTTCTCCACTTTCAGGAGGCCTTGGAAGAATAACATTAATGGAGTCCCCAGCCTTAACCTTATAATTAGACTTAATATTTTTTTCGTTAACTAAAACAGCCCCAGCATCTATGGCTTGTTGAATTCTGTTTCGGGAAACCTTTAAAAGCCTGTTGGTTAAAAATTTATCAATTCTCAAAGCAGATTGTCCAGGATCTACCAAAATCGTTTGGCAATCTTGAAAATCATCATTGGCTTCTTCCAAATATGATTCCATCTATTTATTTTACACTTTAAAGCACTAAATTAAACCTTCTTTTCATCCTAAAACACCTAAAATGAAGACTTCCTACGGATTTGGATCACAGTGTATCAAAATGGATAAAAAACCCACTTATCAAACTCCCGCTCATCAATTGCCCATTTATGCCTCCTCTTCTTTTGTTTTTGAACATCTTCAACAAGGAATAGATGTCTTTCAAGGAAAAGAAACTGGCTATCTATACAGTAGATTTGGAAACCCTACTATTGATTCCACATCACAAAAAATAGCTGATTTAGAAGGATTTGAATTAGGCATACACCCAGAAGCCATTATGGTAGCCTCAGGGATGGCTGCGATTCATATTCTTTTAAGTGGAACGTTACAACCTGGTCAAAAAATTCTTACCCAACCCGATTTATATGGAGGCACCACAGAATTAATCGATAAAATATTCAAGCCGTTAAATATTCTACCCATTTACCAAGATCTACGAAAATTGGATGAGGTAGAACAAACTTTAAAGTCAGATCCTTCCATTGGACTCATTTATATGGAAACGCCTGCTAACCCTACTATGAATTGTATAGATTTAAAAATCATTGCGGAACTAGCAAAAAAATATCAAATCTGGACTGCTGTTGACAATACCTTTTGCACTCCTTTTATTCAACAGCCTTTTCAATATGGAATAGATTTTATTATTCACTCGACTACTAAATTTTTAAATGGACATGGAAATTCCATAGCAGGTGTAATCGTCGGAAAAGATCCTGAGGTGATGCAAAAAAAAATATGGCCTGTTATGAAATTAACAGGAGGGAGTTGTAATTCATTTGATGCTTGGCTGACTTATCAGGGAATTAAAACCCTGGAACTAAGAATGGAGCGTCAAACAGCCAATGCACTGGCCTTAGCTACATTTCTCGAAAAGCACCCTAAAATCAACTTTGTAAACTATCCAGGGTTAGCTGCTCATCCTGACCATTCCATTGTACAAAGACAAATGAAGTCTGGTGGAGCTATGTTAAGCTTCGAGGTACGGGGAGGACTTCAAGGTGCGGAAAATTGTATCAATCAACTAAAATTAGCCACCTTAGCACCTACCTTAGGCGATATTGATACCTTAGTCATGCACCCCTATACCATGTCACATGGAAATATTAGTCCCATTATAAAGGAACAGCAACGGATTACAGAAGGATTAGTTAGAGTTTCAGTAGGAGCAGAAACTGCCCAAGATATCATCAATGACTTTGAGCAAAGTCTTCAAAATGGTTAAACGCTCCTAATGAATTTTATAAATTCAATAACTGCCTTTTCGATTGGTTGATCCGTGTGTTTTAAATGTTGAATAAATGCACTTCCAATAATCGCACCATTGGCGTATCGGCAAGCCGTCGCAAAAGTTTCAGGAGAAGAAATGCCAAAGCCAATAAGTCTTGGATTCTTCAACTGCAGAGATTGGATTGTATTAAAATAGTCAATCTGCGATTTAGAGATCTCAGATTTTGCTCCAGTTATAGAAGCATTTGAAACCATATAAATGAAACTCCTACTTAAGGAATCAATTTTTAGAATACGTTCCTTTGAAGTTTGAGGCGTAATTAAAAAGGAAACCGGTAGTTTGAATTCCTCAAATAAACTCTGATACTCTTGTTCATAAACCATAAGTGGCAAATCAGGTAAAATAATTCCATCTATTCCCACTTGTTTACAACGTTCTAGAAATTGACGTTCACCAAATTGCATAATTTGGTTAAAATAGCCCATTAGAATGAGTGGACAATTGACCTCAGATCTAACACTTTCAATTTGCTCAAAGAGCAAAGGAAGACTCATTCCATTTTTCAGCGCCTGAGTCCCACTTTCTTGAATGGTCGTTCCATCTGCCAATGGATCAGAATAAGGAATACCAATTTCAATTAAATCAACTCCAGCTGAGTCTAAGGTTTTAATAATCGTACCTGTATCTTGTAGTTGAGGATAACCTGCGGTAAAATAAATATTAAGAATATTTGAATTCTTG
>CALAZP010000263.1 GCA_937926355.1 uncultured Saprospirales bacterium | reverse complement strand
AAAAGAAAGTTAATGGAAATGAAATATTGGACGTTAGCAATTTGTTTATCAATTACATTCCGTTATAGTCGGGTAATCCTATTTTAAAGGATAGTTTAACATGGCCATTCTTGTAGATAAATAAAAGTATATTGAAGTAGAGTGATACGATTGACTTTATTTCCTCGTATTTGTTTAATTTCATCTGGTGAATTACGAGAAAATATCCTTATACACAGGCCACCTCTTTTTTATCGGTCTAATTAGTGCCGCCTTTATTCTTTTTAAAGAAAGACTCTTTGCATTCGATACCGCTTATTATACCTTTCACGTACTAAACTATGCGGAATATTTTATCAAGCACAATAGATTTATTAGCTATTTGACTCAATGGGTGTTGCTGACGGGTCTAAAACATCAATGGCCATTGGCTTTTACCTTATCTCTTTTTTCTGCTTCATTTTATATCTGGTTTTACGCGATTTATATCCTTTTGGTCCATTATTATAAAAATATATTTGGTGGGATGTTTTTATTACTCTCCTTAGTTCTGACTATGAGATATAAATTTTTTGCAGCTATCTCTGAAATCACCTTTGCCCTTTGCCTATCCGGAGCTTTAATCATCCTTGTTGATCATTTTTGGAAAGTCAAAAGAATCAAACCAATAGATGTATGCATTTTTATCTTGTTTGGTATAGGAATTTTAGGAAGCCATCTTGCCGTATTATTTCCTTTAGGAATAGCACTTTTATCCCTTTTTATTGCTCGTAAAGCTTATTATGATTTTCAAAATTGGATCTGGCCCGTTTTACTTGGATTTATTTTTCTATTGAAATATATCGGGGTGCAATCTGATGATTATGAAGCAGGTAAATTAGCAGTATTACAGGAGGCTGATTTAATAAAAGACCTAATACTAAATTTTTCGAATTATACTATAGCTGATATTCTTAAAAATTATCTTTTAGAGGAATACCTTCCTATACTTTTGGTTTTCTTCCTTTTAATGGGGCTGTTGATATACCGGAAGTTATATGGGGTGACTCTTCTCTTGATTTTGGGTGTCTTCGTTTGGTTAGGTATTAATGCTATGGTGTATAGTTATCTCAAAGACCATATTTTAATTATGGTGGATGGGTATTTAGCATTGTTGGGGCCCCTATTAGCCCTTCCTATTTATTTATTGATGACTGATGTTTCTTTTGCCGTAGGCGGCAAAAAAATATTGCTCTTGACAGCAGTAGGTTTACTATTTTTTAGTGGTTTTCAAATGTTGGATAAGCGTAAATTTTTTAAACAAAGACTGGATAATATTGAGCAAACCGCACAATTAAATGAGGATTGTGAGCAAAAGAAGTGGATCATTAGTAACGCTCAATTCGATTGGAAGAAAATGTGGTATCCCTATGAATTACCGCATGAAGCTTTATTGTTATCGGCCTTAAATGGTCGAGAGCAATGTTATACTTTTTATGCTAATGTAGATAGTCCAGCCGATGCTTCCTATTTAAAAACGAATGGTTTTCTGCAGTTTAATCATGCCTCTCCCATTGAATCCGTTGATGGTTATTATTTCCATCTCCCAGAAGCAACTTATTGTATAGTTGACACTATTTCGTGGTAATTTATTCCTGTTTTCACCTTTTTGTTTGTCCTAACTTTATAGTCGCATTTTTATTTCGATGTATTTTTGAAATAAGCAAAATTTTATTTTATTTTGACTTCGTTAATTTGTTAGGTCTAAAATTAAATTTTAGGCTTGTTCTTAGTTTATTGTTTTTGTAGTTAACCAAAAAAGTTTTAAGCATGAAGCGACTTTTGTACAATTTAATTATTCCCTGTTTGCTGACCATGGGTTTTGTCCAGGCGAATGCTCAGCGTACTATTAGTGGTACGGTGACATCTGCTTCGGATGGGGAACCCTTACTGGGGGCAACCGTTTTAGTAAAGGGAACTAGCGTAGGTACCGTTACTGATTTTGATGGTACTTATCAAATTGAGGCTTCCGACGGGGATGTTTTGGTAGTTTCTTATACAGGATATACTCAAATTGAGGTGCCTGTTGGGGCTAATTCTACCATTGACATTACCATGTCTGAAGCGAGTGAAATTCTTTCTGAGGTGGTGGTAGTTGGATACTCCGCACAACAAAAAAAGGACCTTACTGGTGCAGTAGGGGTGGTTGATGCTGAGGAGTTAAAAACGATTCCAAGTAGTAACATTACTTCTCAATTACAGGGTCGAGTTTCAGGAGTTACCATCAGCGGTGATGGTCGCCCTGGTCAACCGGCTAAGGTACGTATTAGAGGATTCGCCTCTTTTTCTGGTGCGAATGATCCACTATACGTCGTAGATGGAGTTCCTACTCAGGATATATCTACGCTTAACCCCAATGATATTGAGAACATTTCCGTATTAAAGGATGCTGGAGCAGCTTCTATCTATGGATCAAGAGCCTCTAACGGGGTAATTTTAATTACTACTAAGCAAGGAACCAATTCTGGTGTAAAGGTGAGTTATGATGCGTTTGTCGGAGTTCAGGATCCTGGTAATGGTCCGGAAAACTTGCTGAATACCCAGGGATATGCTGATTTGCAGTGGTTGGTTTATGGCAACGACGGTACTAGTGAGACCCACCCTGTCTATGGTCCTTCCTCTAGTGCAAGACCCTCTTTACCCTCTTGGGCAGCCAATACCGATTGGTATGATGTGTTGACCAGACAGGCAATGATTATGAATCACGACTTGTCTTTTTCAGGTGGTAATGAGAACGCTACCTTTTATGCGGGCTTGAACTACTTCAACCAAGAAGGTATTGTTATTGAAAACTTCGCCAAGAGATACTCTGCTAGGTTAAACTCTACTTTCAAGATTGCTAATGGAAAGATCACACTTGGTGAAAACTTAACTGTAACGGGAAGATCGGGTAACGGTATTGCGGGTAATGGAAGTGAAGGTGGTGCTTTTGCAATGGGTGTTTACAGAACCCAGCCTATTATTCCTGCTATTATAGAATCTCCTGTGCAAGGGATTGGAAGAACTTTCCAACCAGGGGAATACGGTGGAACAGGTTTGGCACCAAGATTAGGTAACGGAGACAATATGTTGGCACAGCAAACTAGAAATGCTGATGATAGACAGCAAGATCTACGTGTTTTAGGTTCTGCCTTTATTGATGTTCAGTTGATGGAAGGTTTGAATTTCCGCTCCACTTTTGGTGGTACTTACCAGTCTGGTTATAATACCAATTGGACCAATGCTACCTATGAGAGTGCGGAAAATGTAGCTACTTCCTCTTATAATGAGGTGGGTTATTTCAATGCTGATTGGGTTTGGACCAATACATTATCTTTCGATAAGACCTTTGGAATGCACTCTATTAAAGCGGTGGCTGGTTACGAGTCCGTCAAATATGGAATCAGCAGAGGAGTTGGCGCTTCTAGAGCAGGATATTTCTCTACTGACTATGCATTTAGAACCGTAGATAATGGTTCGCAAATTACTGGAGCGAATTCTAATTTTAATACTCCGACGACTTTAGTATCAACATTTGCTAGAGCTGACTACTCTTTCAATAACAGATATTATCTTTCTGGAACTGTAAGAAGAGATGGATCATCTCGATTTGGTTCTGAATTTAGATACGGTGTATTCCCATCAGTTTCAGCTGGTATTAGAGTGAGCGATTTCTTAGCTGACAATTCCGATTTTCTTTCTGATTTAAAAATCAGAGGGGGATATGGAACAATGGGTAACCAATTACCTGTTAACCCAGCTAACCAGTTTAGCTTATTCGGTGGATCTCCTGGTTCTTCTTTCTATGATTTGAATGGTTCTGCTACTTCCTCTCTTCAAGGATTTAGACCAACCAGAATTGGAAATGCTGATTCTAAATGGGAAACACAGATAACCACCAATATTGGATTTGATGCAGCTCTTTTTGATTCAAAAATGCAGATCTCCTTTGACTGGTATAGAAAAGATGCTCAAGATCTTTTAGTTACTGTTCCACTTCCAGCTATATACGGAGCGGCTTCTGCTCCTGCACTGAATATTGGAGACATGAAGAATACTGGATTAGATCTTCAGTTAGATTACAGAACTGATTTAACCAGTGATTTGAGTTTAGATGCAACTTTGACTTTTACCACCTATAAAAATGAAATCGTGAAATATGCCGATGGTATTGATTTCTTTGCTGCTGGTGGTTCTAGAATTGGTGCATTCAACAGAAACGAAGTGGGAAGATCCATTTCTGAATTCTTTGGTTATGAAGTAGTTGGACTATTCCAAAATCAAGCGGAGGTCGATGCTGCGCCTACTCAAGCAGGAGCTGAACCTGGATTCTTCAGATATGCTGACATAGATGGTAACGGAGAAATTACGCCAGATGATAGAACGTTTATCGGTAATCCTAACCCTGACTTTACTTATGGCTTGAACTTGGGCTTAAATTATAAGAATTTCAACTTGACAGCTTTCTTCTTTGGCTCGCAAGGAAATGAAATTTTCAATTATAACAAATGGTGGGTTGATTTTTGGCCATCATTCCAAGGTCAGAAGAGTAATGATTTGTTAAACAACAGTTGGACACCTAATAATCCTGGTGCAACTGTGCCAAAGGCATCAAATAAATCTAACTTTTCAACAAATACTCAATCTACGAGTTACTACGTAGAGGATGGTTCTTTTTTACGCCTGAGAAATTTACAATTGGCCTATACCATTCCATCAAATGTGTTGCAGCCGATTGGAATATCTAATCTAAGTGTGTACGTACAAGGAATCAATTTGTTGACTTTAACTGACTACACTGGATTGGATCCAGACCTTAATAATGGTGGAGACACTTCTTTTGGTGTAGATGAAGGAAACTATCCTCTGGTCAAACAATATTTGTTTGGTCTTAGAATGGGATTCTAATTAATAACATAAAAACTAAAAAAAATGGACAAAATTAAGATTTTGATACTGAGTTTGGTCCTGGCGCTTCCTTTCTCCTGTACGGAAGATTTCTTGGAAGTGACACCTAACGGTTCTTTGGATCAAAGTATTTTGGCTACCGGAGACGGGGTAAATAGTCTTTTAATTGGATGTTATGCCCTCCTAGACGGTACATCCAATAATATTGCAGGATGGGAGGCAGCTTCCTCCAATTGGGTATTTGGAAGTATCCGAGGAATGGTAGCCAATAAGGGAACTGATGCCGGTGACCAGCCGGATATCAATCCTATTCAAACTTTCACAGAAACGGCTACTAACCCTTATTTGAATGCCAAATGGCGTTCAGCTTTCGATGCCATAGCAAGAACTAACGAAGTAATTCGAGTTATTGCTTTAGCAGAAGAAAGAGGTACTATTAGCGCTGATAATGCGGCTTCATATAGAGCTCAAGCGAGAACATTAAGAGGTCATTTTCATTTCGAGGCTTGGAGAATGTGGAATAAAATTCCTTATATCGATGAGAATACTGACTTAGGTGAAGTTACCAATAGTGAAGATGTAGCAGATAGAATTATTGCTGATTTAGAGGCTGGTGTTTCACTACCCAATAATATGGGACAAGTAGGTCGATTTAACGGAACAGTTGCAAGGGTTTTATTAGCTAAGGCTCAAATGCAAATGAAGAAAGATTTCGCTGCTGCTAGAACCAATCTTCAGTGGGTTGTTGACAATGGTACTGCTCCTGATGGGTCACCAATTGGATTGGAGACCAACTATGGAGATATTTTTGATGCAGCCAATAGAAATGGAATTGAAGCGGTTTATACTATCCAATATTCTGTTAACGATGGATCAGGCGGATGGAATGCAGGACAAGGAGAAGTAT
>CALAZP010000262.1 GCA_937926355.1 uncultured Saprospirales bacterium | reverse complement strand
AAGTATGCGCTACTAAGTCAGCAATAGATTGATCTCTTTCATGGCCGATACCCACTATAATAGGTTGAGTAAAATCAGCAATGGCCACACATAGGTCTTTGTCATCAAATGCTGCCAAATCTAACTTGCTTCCGCCCCCTCGAATGATCACCACGGCATCATAAGGATTGGCTTTATTTTGAATACTATTAAGTGCTGTGATTATTTCCTGCGTTACTTGAGTCCCTTGAACCGCTACAGGAAAAAGGTCCCATTGAATTTGGTAGCCATATTCATTTTGCAATAAATGCGCTTTAAAATCTCCATATCCCGCAGCAGTAGCACTGGATAATACTGCTATATGTTGGATAACGGGAGGTAAACTGTATTGGCCGTTTTTGTGGAGTTTACCATGGGTCTGCAGATAATTAATAGTTTCTTGACGCTCCATTTCTAACTTACCCATGGTAAAGGCAGGATCTATATGGTCTATTTGCAAGGAGATGCCATACAATTCATGGAAAGTTACTTTAGTGCTGAAAAGGATTTCTGTTCCTTCCTGTAGAATATCTTTGAAAAGGGGCCCCAATTTTTGCTCCAATTGAGATGCGGTACTTTTCCAAATATTTCCACGAGCTTTTGCAATTACCGCTTGGGTATCTGGACTTTTTTCTACTAATTCCAGATAGATATGGCCTCTAGAATTGGAAACTTGTGCAATTTCAGCGGTTACCCAAACGGCGTTATTGAAGTTTAACGCTAAAGCTCTTTTTATAAAAGTGTTGAGTTGAAAAAGTGAAATTCTTTCCATAATTTCCCAATTTACTATAATTATGAAAAAAATTCCACAGGCGTTATTGGTAGGTTCTTCTAAGGGGTTGCATGTAATGGATTGGAAGGATGAGCAATGGCAAATCCGTCAAACCTACTTTGAAGGTGCCCCAGTCAATTATATTTTCGTAGATGAACGGAATGGAAATTGGTGGGTTACCCTTAACCATTCACACTGGGGAATTAAACTGCATCGTTCCATTAACAGGGGACAATCATGGGAGGAAATTCCCCCGCCTCAATATCCAAAAAACACACAACTTCGAAACGGCAACAAAGCAAGTCTTCGTAAAATTTGGAGTATGGCTCATGGAGGTTTCGATCAACCTGATATTTTATACTTAGGGACCGAGCCCGGAGGATTATTTCAATCAGTTGATGGGGGGCGCACTTTTTCATTGGTCGAAGGCCTTTGGAACCATCCTTCCAGAATGGATTATTGGTTTGGAGCGGGTAGAGATTTTCCCTTTATCCATTCGATTATTGTAGATCCAAGCAATGATCAGCATATTTATGTGGCAGTTAGTTGTGCAGGCGTATTTGAAAGCCAAGATGGAGGAATGACTTGGCAAATTAGAAATCGAGGTTTGAAGGCAGCATATTTGCCCAATCCCACTGCGGAGTTAGGTCATGATCCACATCTTGTATTACAATCTCCTGCCAATCACCAAGTGTTGTGGCAACAAAATCACTGTGGTATTTTCATCAGTCGAGATGGGGGCAAGTATTGGGAGGAAGTCAGCGGAAAAGAGGGATTCCCTAGTTATGGGTTTGCCTTAGCAATAGATGAAGAAAACCCTCAAAAGGCTTGGGTTATTCCTGCTGAAAGCGATGAAAAACGAATTGCTGTTGACCAGGAGCTTTGTGTATGTCAAACAGAGGATGGTGGTCAAACTTGGAAGGCGCTTAGAACTGGATTACCCCAAAGCCATTGTTTTGATATTGTATTTCGACATGCGTTTGCTAAAAAGGGAAGATACCTGGCCTTTGGCACTACCACTGGTAATGTATTTTGGTCGGGTGACGAAGGAGCCAATTGGCAATGCTTGACGAATTACCTGCCTAGAATTGATTGCGTGGTATTTGATTAACTACCTGGTCGAATCAAGCCCTCCTGAGCTACTGAAGCCACCAAATCTCCTTGAAGGTTATAAATACTTCCTCTGGTGAACCCTCTTGCACCCGATGCACTGGGACTATCAATAGAATACAATAACCATTCATCGGCCTGAAAAGGGCGGTGAAACCACATGGCATGATCGAGACTAGCCATTTGCATATCACTCGAATATGCCCTTTTGCCATGGGGCAACAAAGCGGTAGTCAATAGATTATAATCTGAAGCATAAGCTAAGACAGCTTGTTGAATTCTTTGGTCATTCGGTACATTACCTATAGAACGCATCCAAACATTCCTAATGGGGCGCTGTCCTTCAGCAGTTGGATCAAACAACTCAACAGGTTTGAAAGTAAACGGATGATCGACCGAGAGAAATTTTTTAATGCCTTGCGGCAAAAAATCGCTAAACTTTTCCACAATCTCTTTCCAGGAAATAAGGTCATCCGGTTGAGCCACGCTATCCATAGGAAGTTGATGAGAAAATCCCTGCTCATCTAAATGAAAAGAAGCCGACATGAAAAAAATCGCTTTTCCTCTTTGGATGGCTTTTACCCGTCGGGTACTAAAGCTGCCTCCATCCCTTATTGTCTCTACCTCAAAAACTATGGGCCTTTCTATATCTCCTGGTAAAACAAAATAACAATGTAAAGAGTGGACGGTCCTAGAGAGATCTACCGTCTCATAAGCTGCTTGTAAAGCCTGAGCCAAGACCTGCCCACCAAAGACGCGTTTGCTTCCCAAACTATGGCTTTGCCCTCGAAATAGGTTTTCTTCGATTTTCTCCAAAGTCAGCAAATCAATCAATTCATTAACACTTTTCA
>CALAZP010000261.1 GCA_937926355.1 uncultured Saprospirales bacterium | reverse complement strand
AAAAGTGTGGATAAAGGATAATAAATCATAGGTTTATCATACACTGGCATCAACTGTTTGCTTACTGCAAGGGTCAAAGGGTATAACCTCGTTCCCATACCTCCAGCTAAAATTATCCCCTTCATTTTTTTAGGGTTTATCCCAATTAGTATTCAGACCTGCTAGCAAACTAGCTCTTAGCAGTAATTCCGAAGGTTTAAAAGGTTTTGTAATAAAATCATTGGCCCCCAACTCCAATCCTTCCACAATACTTAACTCCGGTTCAGGTTGAGTGAGCAGTAGAATTGGGATGGAAAGATTTTGTTTGTTTCTGACAAAATCTACTAACTTATTCCCTGTTCCATTAGATAAATCTAAATCTATCAACAACATTCCTGGATTGATAACCTCTACAGCCTTTTCCGCTTTATACCTATCCCTAGCATTGTGAACTTCAAAACCCAATTTTTCAAGTCGAAAAGTCATCGCCGTAATTAAGACTTCCTCTTCTTCGCATATTAATAATTTCATAATGTCAATTTAGCAAAAATATATGGTTATACTACAAACAATTCCGCTGTCTTAAAATCAATGTCCGTAACACCAATGTGTAAAAGCTGAAAATTTTCGATTCCAGGACGGCCATATAATTGATGTGAATCCCAAATATGATCTATGTACCAAGCTGGCTCGCCTCCCCACCTTTTATCCTCCAATTTCCGTTTGATAAAGGTCTCCTTATCAATGCTTAAATAAACCCCTTTATCATATAATTTATTTAATTTTTCATTAGCAAAGGCGAAAAGCCCATCTACTATAATATAATCGTATTGGTCTCTATTAAGTTGAATTAAAGAAATAATCTTGTTAAAATCTATACTAGAAGGGTGCTCCCAATCTAATTCTCCTTTAATTTTAGGCATTAATTCACGATCTACCACCAAGTCATCTTGATGAAGGACTAAGACTTTATGTCCTTTTTCTTCTAAATAGGAAGCCAGGTGCTTGGTCAATAACGTTTTTCCTGAACGACTTACACCACCTATTCCGATAATCATATTTGCTAATTTTCTTTACAATGATAGAAAGCTTTTAATAATTATTAACCTACCCTTAACCTTCGATTGGTTATTTTTATCTCATCATGTCAGGTTTAAATTTGTATTTAGAAATTTTTGCTGTTCTGACAGGTCTTTTGCACGTTTTTCTCTTAACTAGAGAAAAAATAATAGCCTGGCCTCTGGGGTTGTTAAGTGTTACTACTTACGCCTGGATTTTTTTTGACAACAACCTCTACTCTGATGTTATTCTGCATTTTGGATATATCGGATTGAACATTTATAGCTGGTGGAATTGGTCCTATAAAAAAGATAATTCTACCCATTTGCCTATTACTTACCTCCATTCTTCACTTAGAATTGGATTGCCATTTTTTATTATCTCCGGCAGCCTCGGATTAGGGTGGTTCATGCAACAAAATACAAATGCCGATTTCCCTTTTGGAGATGCTTTTACAACAGTAACCAGTTTGACCGCTCAAATTCTTTTGGCTTTTAAAAAAAGAGAAAACTGGTTACTTTGGATTATTGTTGATTTAGTAGCCATCAGCATATATACAGTAAAAGAGTTGTATCTGACTTCTGGCCTATATTTTTTGTACCTTTTAATAAGTATTCAGGGTTGGAATTCATGGAAAACCAAAGCAAATCAATCATGAAAATTATTTCTTATAACGTAAATGGAATTAGAGCTGCAGTAAAAAAAGGGTTTTTTGAATGGCTTGATCAAGAGCGTCCAGACGTCATTGGAATTCAAGAGACCAAAGCACAGCCCGATCAAATTCCAGAAATAATTGAAGGTCTTCAAGAATTAGGATACTATTCCTGCTGGCATAGCGCGGCAAAAAAAGGATACAGCGGTGTAGCTACTTTTTCCAAAAATAAACCCTCGTTAATAATCGAAGGCTGTGATATGCCTGTATATGATCTTGAAGGGCGCATTCTTCGAACTGATTTTAATGATTTCATTTTATTAAACTGCTATTTCCCTTCTGGTACTACAGGAAGTACCCGTCAAGAATATAAAATGGAATTTCTTCATGATTTCAACCGATGGATAAAGTCAGTTCTGAAAGAAGAAAAGCCTGTTGTAGTTCTTGGTGATTATAATATTGCTCATACTGAAATGGATATTCACGATCCCGTTAGGAATAAAAAAACAAGCGGGTTTTTGCCCGAGGAGCGCGAATGGTTATCTCATTGGTTCAATAAAGATTTTACAGATAGCTTTAGGTTTCTACATCCAGATAAAACCGAATACAGTTGGTGGACATATCGAGCGGGAGCAAGAGCCAATAATAAGGGCTGGAGAATAGATTATATCTCCATTACAGAATCCCTTCGGGAAAAATTAACGTCAGCCCGTCAACTCCAAAATGCATTTCATTCTGACCATTGCCCGGTATCCGCAGAATTTAATTTTTCTTAATTATTCGGTCATCCTAAAAAATGAGAGCGGTAAACAGATTGGATACCTTCCCTTAAATTAATTTGAGCCTTCCATCCCATTTTCGTTAAACGACTCACATCCATTATTTTTCTTGGGGTTCCATCCGGCTTTGATAAATCATGGACAATTTGTCCCTCAAATCCAGTAATTTCCTTTATCATTAAAGCCAACTCTAAAATGGTTAAGTCTTTCCCGACACCAATATTAATAAACTCTTTCTCGTGATAATTTTCCATCAAAAAATAACATGCATCCGCCAAATCGTCTACATGCATGAATTCTCTTCTGGGGTGACCGGAGCCCCACAATACCACTTCCTTTAAATTTTTTTCTTTGGCTTCATGAAATTTACGCAATAACGCAGGCAATACATGACTGGTTTTCAAGTCGTAATTATCACCAGGACCATACAAATTGGTAGGCATTACGCTTATAAAATTACACCCATATTGATCTCTGTAGGTTTCGCATAACTTTATCCCAGCAATTTTAGCAATGGCATAAGGTTCATTGGTAGCTTCCAACTCTCCAGTTAGCAAATATTCTTCCCTGAGTGGCTGAGGTGCCATTTTAGGATAAATACAGGAAGAGCCTAAATACAATAACTTTTTCGTTCCATTAATATGGGCGGAATGAATTACATTAGCTTCAATCATCAAATTATCATAAAGAAACTCAGCGCGATAAGTATTGTTAGCTACAATTCCCCCAACCTTAGCAGCAGCCAATAAAACGTATTCTGGCTTTTCTTGCTCAAAAAATAAATTTACCTCTTGCTGATTTCTTAAATCTAACTCTTTAGAAGTTTTAAGCAGTAAATGCCTATGTCCTTGGCTGGACCATTTCCTAACCAAGGCTCTCCCTACCATTCCATGATGTCCCGCAATGAATACCTTGCCAGATTTATTCATAATATCGTTCGGTTCTATATCCGGCCTTTTGTAAAAGTTGATCCTTTCGGAAAAACTCCAAATCAGATTCCACCATTTCTGCCACAAGAGCTTCCAAATCGTATTGGGGATACCACCCTAATTGCTTATTGGCTTTTGTAGGATCTCCTATCAATAGATCCACTTCAGTTGGCCTAAAATATCTTCGATCTATTCCAATGACCTGTTTGCCTACCTCCAATTCAAAATCTGAATGATGAACAGCAGATATATAACCCTTTTCCTCTATACCTTCTCCTTCAAATTGTAATTCAAGTCCCAATTGCAAAAAAGAAAGTCGAACAAAATCTCTTACAGAAGTTGTTTTACCCGTCGCAATTACAAAGTCATCCGGTTGATCTTGCTGTAACATCAACCACATGGCTTCTACATAATCCTTGGCATGACCCCAATCTCTTTTAGCATCCATATTACCTAAATAGACGATGTCTTGAAGACCCAAGGCAATCCTCGCTGCTGCTCTGGTAATTTTTCTAGTAACAAAAGTTTCCCCCCTAAGAGGACTTTCGTGGTTGAATAAAATGCCGTTTACGGCATACATATCATAGGCCTCCCGATAATTTTTAACAATCCAAAAAGAATACATCTTTGCCACTGCATATGGAGATCTTGGATAAAATGGAGTGGTCTCTTTTTGGGGTACTTCTTGTACTAATCCATATAATTCAGAAGTAGAAGCTTGATAAATTCTCACTTTCTTTTCCCAACCTAATAATCTGACCGCCTCCAAAATTCTTAAAGTACCCAAACCATCAACATTAGCAGTATACTCAGGAGTATCAAAACTAACCCGTACATGAGACATCGCTCCCAAATTATAAATCTCATCAGGGTCAATTTCTTTGACCAGTCTAATAATATTAGCAGAATCTGTTAAATCCCCATAATGTAGATGAAACCTAATTTTTTTGTCGTGTGGGTCTTGGTATAAATGGTCTATCCTACTGGTATTAAACAAAGAAGCTCTTCTCTTTAATCCGTGTACCTCATATCCCTTCTCTAATAAAATTTCAGCCAAGTAAGCGCCATCTTGTCCCGTAATACCTGTTATTAAAGCTTTTTTCATTCTATAAAATTAACTGTAATATTTTAATACAATTATACAAAGAGCGGTAATTCACCTCCGTTAATGTTTTATAATGACGTTAAATATAAACGAAAGACCAATCAAAACCATTAATTCAAGGTGACTGCGTTGAGATTAAGGGTTTACCCCAATTGATATTTCACCGAAAAACCGTAAAAAGAGGTTAAATGTACCCTGTGGGAGATTAAAGTTGAGGTCGGGAGCGGATTCGAACCGCCGTACAAGGTTTTGCAGACCTCTGCCTAGCCACTCGGCCACCCGACCTTTACAAAAGGAACGCAAATATAATTTGTTTTTAATGATAATGTCAAGGCTACTCTTATTATTTTAGACAAAAAATAAATACGTCCTGTACCCTCAATATAATAACAACCTTTCAGTTAGCTCTTCCATGCTGATAAGTTCTTTCAAACGGTACGCCATTATCATTCCTTTGGAAACCTCCTTAGAATAAAAGGTCAACCCCACTCCTTCAGTATAAATCTCTGTGCCATCAAAGGCCAACTCCAAATCACCATCTCCCTCATCTATAAGCAGTTCCTTAACCCGCCAATGAAGTGCAGATCGATTCTTTCCCTGCCATTCAAAAGTAGTATCACCCTCAAATATTCTATTTTTAATCAAAGTCGTTTTGTGACCTGAATTGCTGTCCTTCCAGAATTGCCGCTGCAAAAATATACTGCCTTTTTGCGCAATATAAAAAGGATAGGTGTCTCCTACTTCAATAGTCGCTTGTGTACGTTGGCTTCTTCCATCTTGACCCTCTTCTAATAAAAATAATTCCCGACGCATCATTCCATTCGAAACCAACTCTTCGGTAACTATCTGTGTTGGAGCAGACTGATTTTCATAATAGGCAGCTGTTAAAAAGACTCCTTCTGCACCAATAATAGACCTGTAATACCAGTATACTGTCTTAGCACCCAGATTCCCTTCGTTTTCATAGACGTATACCAAGCCGTCTTTTAAGTCCTTCAATGGAAAATAATACTTTCTAGCATTCCAGCCTGGAGAACTACATTGCATTATTAATCCGGCACTAATGCAATAGCCTAGTAATACCCTAATCACTTTTTTCATACCTCTAATATCCTTATCTTTGTCCTCTAATTTTGACCATTATGTTATCTTTTCTCAATAAAGTTTTTGGTTCTAAATACGATAGAGACGTCAAGGAATACGCACCAATCGTTGAGGAAATTAATCAATATTTTGAAGAATACAATCATTTGTCCCACGATGATCTCAGGCAAAAGACGAATGAATTTAGAGCTCGGATAAAAGACTATCTCAGCGATATTGATGCTGAATACGAGGAACTTCATCAAAGAGCGGTTGATGAAATCGATCTTACATTGAAGGAAAGTTTGTTTGCTGAACTAGATCAGTTAACTGAGGATAGGGACAAAGCCTTGGAGGTTATATTAAAAGAAATTTTGCCAGAAGCATTTGCTGTAGTTAAGTCCGCAGCTAAAAGGTTTATGGAAAATAAAACCTTAGAGGTTACTACCACCGATCACGACAGAAATTTAGCTGCCAATACTGCCAAGAACTACTTAACCATCAATGGGAACAAAGCGGTATGGAAAAACACTTGGAAAGCCGCAGGTGCAGATATCACCTGGAACATGTTACATTACGATGTTCAGCTAATCGGGGGAATGGTGTTACACGACGGCAAAATAGCTGAAATGGCAACAGGGGAGGGTAAAACCCTCGTGGCCACCCTGCCCGCATATCTTAATGGCCTCTCGGGAAAAGGAGTCCATGTTATTACGGTTAACGATTACTTAGCCAGAAGGGACTCCGAATGGATTGGCCCACTTTTCGAATTCCTGTTGCTCAGTATAGATTGTATTGACAAATACCAACCGCACTCCGAAAAAAGACGCAACGCATACCAGGCTGATATAACCTACGGAACCAATAACGAATTTGGATTTGACTACCTCAGAGACAATATGGTGCGTTCACTAGAAGAAAGGGTACAGGGAAAACACCATTTTGCCATGGTAGATGAAGTAGATTCCGTTTTAATAGATGATGCTAGAACACCATTAATCATTTCTGGACCGATAGCACAAGGCGCCGAAGACCAAGAATATAATTCCTTGAAGGCCCCCGTAGAAAAACTTATAGCTGCTCAAAGAAAAATGGCCACCCAATATTTGGCCGATGCCAAAAAACTTTTTTCCGAAGGGGCAACTGGATATGAAGAGGGACAAGCCGGAATGGCTCTTCTTCGAGCTTATAGAGCACTCCCCAAGCACCGGCCATTAATTAAATTTTTAAGTGAAGAAGGCATTAAAGTAGCTTTGCAAAAAGCTGAAAACTTCTATATGCAGGAGCAATCCAAAAACATGTATATAGTAGATGAACCGCTTTTATTTACCATAGATGAAAAGAACAGAAACGTCGAACTTACAGAAAAGGGAACAGAATACCTTTCTGGTTTCAACGACGACCCTCATTTTTTTGTCATGCCTGATTTGACCTCTGAAATGATGGAAATTGAGGCAAACGAAAACCTATCTCCCACAGATAAATCAAATGCAAAAAATAAACTATCTCAAGATTTTTCTGTCAAAAGTAAGCGCCTTCATGCAATGAGTCAATTGCTTAAAGCTTATACCCTCTTCGAAAAAGACCAAGAATATGTGGTAATGGACGGACAGGTAAAAATCGTTGATGAACAAACAGGTAGGATGATGGAAGGCCGCAGATATTCTGATGGACTTCACCAAGCGCTTGAAGCTAAAGAAAACGTAAAAGTAGGTGATTTGACTCAAACCTACGCCACGGTAACGCTTCAGAACTATTTCAGGATGTACCACAAATTAGCTGGTATGACTGGTACGGCTGAAACAGAAGCTAATGAACTTTGGGAAATATACAAATTAGACGTTGTAGTTATTCCAACGAATAAACCTATAATTAGAGAAGATAAAGAGGATTTAGTTTTTAAAACAGCCAGAGAAAAATTCAATGCTGTAATTGATGAAATTAATGAATTAAGTCAAAATGGAAGGCCTGTTCTGGTGGGAACGACTTCTGTTGATGTCTCTGAAAAATTAAGCAGAATGCTTCAATTAAGAGGCATTAAGCATAATGTCCTTAATGCCAAACAACATCAAAGAGAGGCTGAAATTGTGGCCGAAGCAGGAAAGCCTGGTAATGTTACCATTGCTACCAATATGGCAGGTAGAGGTACAGATATCAAAATAAACGAAGAAGTAAAAAAGGCAGGGGGGCTTGCAATTATAGGCACAGAAAGGCATGATTCCAGAAGGGTAGACAGGCAGCTTAGGGGAAGAGCTGGGCGTCAGGGAGACCCTGGAAGTTCTCAGTTTTATGTCTCCTTAGAAGATAATTTGATGCGTCTTTTTCAATCTGAAAGGATAGCCAGCCTAATGGACCGTATGGGCCACAAAGAAGGGGAGGTCATTCAACATTCTATGGTGACAAAATCTATAGAAAGAGCCCAGAAAAAAGTAGAGGAAAATAATTTTGGGATTAGAAAAAGGCTCCTCGAATACGATGATGTCATGAATATTCAGCGAGAAGCTATCTATAAAAAGAGAGCGAATGCTCTTTCTGGGGAAAGACTTTCCGTAGATCTCAATAATATGTTTGGCGCTATTGTTGAAAATTTAGTTCTAGACCATAAAGGAAATAGCGATTTTAAAACCTTTCAAAATGAAACCATTAGCCTTCTGGGAATGGAGCCTGGAATTTCTAGTGAAGAATACGAGAGTAAAAATGCAGCTGAATTAAACGAAGAGTTTTTCTCCCATTTCACTCAATTTTATAAAAATAAATTTGAACAACTGGCAAAGGTGCTCCTTCCTCAAATTGAGCAGGTACATAAAAATCAACCGATGTACAAAAGAATACTAATTCCTTTTACAGATGGTCGCAGCAACCCTTTGCCAGTGAGCGCATCCATTGAATTAGCCGTTGAAAGCAAAGGAAAAAATATACAAAAAGACATAGAACAAGCTGTTAGTCTAGCTATCATCGATGATAATTGGAAGGAACATTTGCGCTCTATGGATGAATTAAAAGAATCCTCTCAAGCAGCCTCTTTTGAACAGAAAGATCCTCTGGTAGTGTATAAAATGGAAGCCTATAATCTTTTTGAAAAACTAGTATATGAAATTAATTACGATACTACTGCCTATTTAAGCAAGGGCACTTTATTGCTTCCAAGACAAGGTGATGAATTGAAACAAGCTAAAGAGCAAAAAACTGACTTTAGTAAAGTCGGAGTAAGCAGAACTGCTGAGGAAGAAAGGGTAAGACAAGCTGCAGCTAAAGCAGGAAGAGGAGGCATAAAAACACAAACCATTAAAAGGGCAGAAAAGAAAGTAGGAAGAAATGACCCTTGTCCTTGTGGTAGTGGGAAAAAGTACAAACACTGTCACGGAAACTAAATAGTTATGAAGTTTTTAATTATTTTTTTTCTTATTCTAGGTTGTAACACTTTAATATGCCAATCTATTTCAATTAATGAAGAGCCTGAAGTTCGAAGAATGATGGACCACTTCATTAATCTAAATAAATCCAAACCCTATCTTCAAGGGTTTAGAATTCAATTAGCTGCAACAACCAGCAGAGATCAGTTGGAACAGGTTAAACTAGACTTTGAGGAATTATATCCTAGTGTTCCGACCAGATGGGAACATACCAATCCCTATTTTAAGTTTCAAATAGGCGCCTATGCCACCAAATTAGAAGCCCTTCAAGTCATTTATAAACTCAAGGAGGTATTTCCAGGAGCATACTTGGTTATTGATAAAAATATTCCCCCTAGAGAAATATTACAATCTAAAGACTTATGACGGTTTCGAAAAAGCGGTTGGACTTAACTACTTTTTCTGTTTTCACAAGCCTGCTTATTATTGGCTGGCTTATGGTTTACTCTGTTTCCTATGAAGAAATCGAATCCTTAGGCTTTTGGGAAAGTGATGCAGGTAAACAATTAGTTTGGATAGGTATTTCATTACTCGTCTTTTTCATCATATCACTTATTGATTGGAAGTTTTGGCAAACATTAGCATTTCCGCTGTATGGTATAGGGGTATTCCTTTTAATCGGTGTTTTATTCTTTGGTACCACCATTAAAGGAGCACAATCTTGGTATGTTTTAGGAGGATTTTCTTTCCAACCATCAGAGGTGGCGAAAGCCACCACCGCTCTTGGTTTAGCCGGGTATTTAAGCCTCTACAAAACCTCCCTAAAGAACCTAAAAAGCATTGCTCTATCTACCCTCATTTATTTAATTCCAGCAGTTTTAGTTCTGTTGCAACCCGATGCCGGGTCAACCGTTGTTTTTTTTTCTTTTCTTATTGTGCAATTTAGAGAAGGGCTCAATCCTGCATGGTATTTAGCTGGTATAGGGTTCCTGTTAGTTCTTTTATTTGGGCTTTTTTTCTCCCCAATAATACTCACTATAATAATTATATTTTCCATACTGATAATCTTGGGAATACAAATACAAATTAAAAACCCAGGCCGGTATTTCATTTTATTGCTTTTCCTGGCTGCTGTAGCTTATTTGGGGATAAATGCAGGGTTTGAATACTGGATTCTGGTTGTTTTATCTTCGATCTTATTAATTCTAAATGCAGCATATCAAAAGTTTTTTAAACGCCTAAATTGGACAGCTATTTACCTTTTTATCGCTTTGGGCTCTGGAGTGGCCCATGCTTCTAATTACGCTTTTAATGAATTACTCAAACCTCATCAACAAGAGCGAATCGATGTTTGGCTAAGACCTGAAAGATGTGATCCTAAAGGATCGCTATACAATGTGATACAATCTAAAATGGCCATCGGCTCGGGGGGACTCTCCGGTAAAGGGTTTAATCAAGGGACTTTGACCAATCTTAATTATATTCCTGAGCAATCCACTGATTTTATTTTTTGCACTATAGGAGAAGAGCAAGGTTTTCTCGGAACATCTAGTATCATTGGCCTTTTTATAATTCTATTATACAGATTAACACAATTGGGAGAAAGACAGCGGTCTAATTTTTCCAGACAATTTATATATGGTTTTACTGGTATACTATTTATACATGTTTTTATTAACATTGCCATGACTATGGGATTAATGCCTATCATAGGTATCCCCCTCCCATTTATTAGTAAGGGAGGATCTGCTTTATTGGGATTAAGTATAATGATGGCTATCTCGTTAAAGTTAGACAGTCAAAGATTTAATATTTAGGTGAATGCTCTCTTTTAACATAGATTCTAAAGACCCATATAGTAATGCCCGATCTGGGGTTATTCAAACGGATCATGGAACAATAAAAACACCTATTTTTATGCCTGTCGGTACAGCCGGTACGGTCAAAGCTGTTCATGGACATGAATTAGAATCAATTATAGGTGCTGAAATTATTTTAGGAAATACCTACCATTTGTTTTTGCGTCCTACTACAGATGTGCTTGTTAAGGCAGGCGGTCTTCAAAAATTTATGAATTGGAACAAACCTATTCTTACCGATAGTGGAGGATACCAAGTCTACTCTTTAAGTGGAAATAGGAAAATAAAAGAAGACGGCGTAACCTTTCGATCCCATATAGATGGTAGTAAACATTTTTTTTCCCCAGAATTGGTCATGGATATTCAAAGGAAAATTGGTGGCGATATAATTATGGCCTTCGATGAATGTACTCCTTACCCTTGCGATTATCAATATGCCAAAAAATCAATGCACCTTACCCATAGATGGCTTGACCGCTGCGTCGATAGGATCAATCAAACCTCGCCGCTTTATGAGTACAATCAATCCTTGTTTCCCATAGTACAAGGAAGCACCTTTAAAGATTTAAGAATAGAATCTGCAGAGTTTGTCGCAAGTAAAAATTTATCAGCCAATGCTATTGGAGGACTTTCAGTAGGTGAACCTGCTGAAGAAATGTATGCCATGACCGATTTGGTCACTCAAATCCTTCCTGTTGATAAACCGAGATACTTAATGGGGGTAGGCACCCCGGTTAATATTTTAGAAGCAATAGCTCTTGGAATCGATATGTTTGATTGTGTTCTTCCATCACGAAATGCCAGACACGGTCTTCTATATACGGCTGAGGGAATCATTAATATAAAAAATGCTAAGTGGAAAAATGAACACACTCCCATTGATCCCAATAGTAATAGCCCAGAAAGTAGATTACATTCCAAAGCCTATCTACGACATTTGATAACAAGTGGAGAATTTCTTGGTTTTCAAATAGCTACCCTGCACAATCTGAGTTTTTATTTATGGTTGGTAAAAGAAGCCCGCCAACAAATCAAATTGAATAACTATAGCGCTTGGAAAAACCAAATGATTCAAAAATTAGCCATTAGACTATAAATCATCACATGCTAAAGATCCTGGATAGATATATTATCATAAAAATGCTGTCCACATTTTTATTTACGATGCTCATATTTACCATGATCTCCGTTGTCATTGATTTTAGTGAAAAAGTACGTCAATTTATTGAAGAACCCATCACCATCAAAGAAATTATATGGGTTTACTATCCTAATTTCATTCTCTACATTAATGGGTTACTATTGCCACTATTTTCCTTAATCGCTGTAGTTTTCTTCACTTCTAGGCTAGCTTTTAATTCTGAAATTATATCCATTTTAAATGCTGGAATTAGTTTCAAAAGGCTGATGAGACCCTACCTCATTGGAGCTACTATTATTGGTTTATTTAGTCTTTTAGCTAATCATTGGCTAATACCAGAAGGAAATAAAATTAGACTAAATATTGAACACACTTATATTCATAAAAATGATGATAAGGGAATGACAAGAAACGTTCACCTTTTTACTAATCCCAATACTAAAGTGTACATTAAAAATTGGAGAAAAATCGATTCTACCGCTCAAGGTCTGCATATTGAAGAGTATCGGGACAACCAACTTGTTTTTTTGCTACGAGCAGAATCTGCTGAATGGATAGGGCCTCCCAATCACTGGAAGATTAGTGATTATGAAATTAGGAAATTCAACGGTAACCAAGAAAAACTAATCGAGGAAGATAAAATCCAACTCGATACAACGATTAATCTTACTCCAGCTGATTTCATTGATTACCTCAATCAACAGACCATGATGAATACCAAAGAATTGAATGAATATATCGCCAACCAAAAGGCTAGAGGAGTATCCAATACAAGAAAATACGAAGTCGAAAAACATAGACGGTCAACAGATGCTTATACAATCCTTATTCTCACCATCATTGGAATGAGTATAGCTGGAAGAAAAGTTCGAGGAGGGATGGGTCTTCACTTGGCATTAGGTGTAGGAATAGGTGCAGCATATATCTTCTTATCTAGGTTCGCAACTGTTTTCGCGACAGGATACGCCCTTCCTGTATTCCTAGGTATTTGGTTACCAAATCTAGTATTTACCGTCATCGCTTATCTAATTGTTACCAAATCGCAACAATAATTTATTACTTTCAATAATTATTGAAACCTTATTCTTTTTTTATAGGCCACAATCTGCTGCTTATCAGCTACTTATGTTTATTTCCTTAATTTTGTTGCCTTATTTTTAATAGAAATAGCACATTTTGTTTAACTTTTTATTAGATTTGTTAAACAATAAAGCCAACCAATAATGTCAAAATTAGAATTCAACAGCAGTTTCAATGAATTAAGCGGAGTGCTTCATTCTTTTGCTTACAACTTGACTAAAAACACGGAAGACGCGAAAGACTTATATCAAGAAACGGCCTTTCGTGCAATGACTAATAAAGATAAATTCCGCCCTGGAACTAATTTCAAGGCTTGGCTTTTCACCATAATGAAAAATATCTTCATCAACAATTACCGCAAAAAGACTAAAAGCAATACCATTTCAGATAGTACTGACAATAATTTTTATATCAATTCTGGAAGTGTTGAGATATCAAATGGGGCGGAAGGTAATATGTTGATGAAAGATTTGACTAGATTAATAGAAAATTTGGACACTACTATTAGAATTCCTTTTCTAATGCATTATCAAGGCTATAAATACCAAGAAATCGCAGAATATTTAGATCTTCCTTTAGGAACGGTGAAAAGCCGAATATTTTTTGCAAGAAAAGAACTAAAAGATAATATCGAAGGCAAATATGCCAGATAACCGTTTTTCATCAACTCTTCTAAATTGGCATAAAAAAAACAATAGAACTTTACCGTGGAAAGTTGATAAAGACCCTTATAAAATATGGCTTTCAGAAATTATTCTTCAACAAACTCGTGTTGAGCAAGGCATTCCTTACTACCAAAAATTTATAGCTACTTTTCCAACTATCCACGATTTAGCCCAAACAGATGAGTCTAATGTTCTCAAAGTCTGGGAAGGTTTGGGATATTACAGTAGGGCTAGAAATCTTCACGATACGGCTAAATATATATCGATTCATTTAAACGGGGTCTTTCCTTCTAGTTATGAAAATCTCTTGAAATTAAAAGGAGTGGGGCCATACACTGCAGCAGCTATTGCCTCTTTCGCATATGACCTTCCTCATGCTGTTGTAGATGGAAATGTTTACCGCGTATTAAGTAGAATATTCGGAATAAAGACTCCAATGGACTCGTCTGAAGGCAGAAAAGAATTCCAAAAAATAGCTCAAGAATTAATTAATGCACAAGACCCAGGAGGCTACAACCAAGCTATAATGGACTTTGGCGCAACGGTTTGTACCCCCAAAAACCCTAACTGTAATCAATGCCCCTTTTCAGAACAATGTTTTGCTTTTCTAAATAGAAGTATTAATCAACTTCCTGTTAAGAACAAAAATATTCAAAAAAAAAATCGGTTCCTGAATTACTACATTTTATTATGCCATAACGAAATCGCAATCAAACAAAGGAATCAAAATGATATTTGGAAAGGCCTTTACGAGTTTTTTCTAATAGAAACATCCCACCCTATTGCTCAACCCAAGGAGTTGATAGCGTCTTATTCATGGAAAATTGTTTCGTTCGGTTCCAATAACACCTATTGGCATAAATTGACTCATAGGGACCTAAAAGTTACATTTACTATTGTTAACCTAGAGAATAAGGACCACCTTCCCGAAGACATGTTTTTCATAAAAACAAAAAACTTATCTAAATTTGCATTTCCAAAGGTTATTCATTGCTTTTTTAAGGACAATCCTCTAATTTTAAAAGACAATTACGAAAATGGTAAATAAGGTAATTTTAATAGGCAACTTAGGGAAAGACCCTGAAATAAGAAGACTAGAAAGTGGTGCTGCCGTTGCTAGGTTTTCTTTGGCTACTAATGAAAACTACAAAGACAAAAGTGGGGAATGGCAGACACAAACCGAGTGGCATGATGTTGTTCTTTGGAGAAATTTAGCTGAACGAGCCGAAAGTTCTTTAAAAAAAGGCTACATGATTTATCTAGAAGGAAAATTAACCACTAGATCTTGGGAAGATCAGGAAGGCAATAAAAGACGAACTACTGAAGTGGTAGGTTCTTATTTTAGGAATTTAACTAAAAAAGAAGGAATGAGTGGTGGTGATGAGCATGAGGAGGATGACTTACCATTCTAATTTCTATTAATTAATTCTGGACATTTTGGAAAGTGAGTCGGAAAGTGTACTATTAATTCTACTTTCAACTGAATTCATTCTCAGCTTTGCATCTGTTTTAATCTTGGTAATAAGCTCTGGATTGGTATCCGGTGCTGAGGTCGCTTTCTTTTCCCTATCGGCAAATGACTATGAAAAAATAGCTCAAGAAAACCGCAAAGAAGATAAAATCTTTTTGAGTCTAAAGGATCAGCCCAGAAAATTATTGGCAACCATTCTCATCTCCAATAATTTTATAAATATTGCTATAGTAATCTTATCGGAATCACTGCTAAATATTCTTTTACCCGCCTCTACCTTTTTAACTTGGGCCGAGTTATTCGTAGATAACAAAGAACAAGCTACTGTTTTGGCTAAAGCGCTCAGCTTCCTAATTACTGTGGTGGGAGTTACAGGTTTGCTTTTGCTTTTTGGGGAAATTATGCCAAAAGTTTATGCCAAAATAAACAATGTTCGATTGGCCAGATTTATGGCCAAACCCCTTCGTTTTTTAATGCAGGTATTTAGGCCTTTTATTTTTGCCTTAGTTAACTGGACTAATTTGATTGAAAATAGAATCTTTCAGGTAACTCCTCCAGGCAGTATTACCAGCAAAGAAGATATTGATGAAGCTATTAATTTAACTGTTAGCAATGAAATTAATTCCAGTAAAGAAGTTGATCTGTTAAGGAGTATTTTGAAATTTGGAGAAGTTTCCGTCAAACAAATCATGCAACCGCGAGTAGATGTCGTAGCAATTGATAACAAAACAAATTATGAAGAGCTCTTAGAAGTGATTAAATCTTCTGGATACTCTAGAATTCCTGTCTATCAAAATGATTTTGACAATGTAATAGGTATTCTTTACGCCAAAGATTTAATTGGAAAATTAAACGAAAGTCCAACCTTTAACTGGACGTCCTTAATTAGAACTAATGTTTTATACGTGCCTGAAGCCAAGAAAATATCTGATTTACTTAAGCGTTTTCAGAAGGAAAGGCTTCACATGGCCATTGTTGTAGATGAATATGGAGGCAGTGCCGGAATTGTTACCTTAGAAGATATTATGGAAGAAGTCATCGGTGATATCCGAGATGAATTTGACGATGGAGTGGAAGTTGATTACATTAAACTAGACGATCAAACTTATATTTTTGATGGTAAAACCTTGCTTAATGATGTGTGCCGAGTCTTAAATATCAATACCAATAGTTTTGATTTAATAAAAGGCGAAGCAGATTCTCTGGCAGGCATGCTTCTCGAAATCAACGGATCTTTTCCCAAAAAAGATGCTGAAATCACCTATAATCAATTTAAGTTTACCGTAGCCAACATAACTAACCGAAGAATTGCCAAAGTAAAGCTTAAATTATTATGATTAAATCAATCTCAAGCCTCCTTTCTATTTCTTTAGCTTTTTTTCTTTTAAGTTGTAACCAATCTCCAATATACAGTCCTAAACCTAGAGGTTATCCAAGAATAATTTTCCCCACCAAATCTTTTCAAATTTTCAATGAACCCGATTGTCCTTTCACATTTTTCACACCAGAATATACCCTGATAGAAAAAGAAACTACTTTTTTCGAATCTCCTCTTGAAAATACCTGCTGGTTTGACTTAGTTTACACTCAATTTAATGCCAGGGTACATTGCAGTTATTTTGATATCACATCAGAGCCAAACAGTTTTGAAAAATTAAAAAGCGATGCATTCAAAATGGCCGACTGGCATAATAAAAGGGCTAATTATATTGATGAATTTCCAATTAATCATCATAAAGCTAAGATAGCAGGGCACCTTTTCTTTATTGAAGGCCCAGCAGCAACCCCTTTACAATTTTATATTACAGATTCCACTCATCATTTTTTGAGAGGAGCACTCTACTTTAATCAAGCGATGGAACCTGATTCTATGGCTCCCATTTACGATTTTATAAGAATGGATATTCTTACAATGATAGAAACTCTCGAATGGAATTAGAAATCCAATCCAAGAGATAAATAAAGTCTAGGGGGTTGAACAACTTTCGTTTCTATTCCCCAGCCATAATCTGCCCTGATAAAATAACCGAACAAAGTGGTCCTTAGACCAAAACCATAACCTGCTACAACAGGGTCTCTAAAAAAATTAACTTCTATTTCTACTAATGGATCCCCAAATGAAGTGTCATCTGGATAGGTTTTAGTATTTAAAGGATTACTCGAATTATAGGGATTACTTCCTTCCCAAGCAGTACCAGCGTCAAAAAATCCTACCGCTTGAAAGTTCTTAATAAATGAAGAAGTTGAATTGGGAAATAAAAAAGCAAATATAGGTAGCCGCATTTCTGCATTGAATAAAGCAAAAGAACTACCATTCCTAATATTATTTCTAAATCCGCGCATATTTGCAGCCAAAGTCTGATAAGCGAAATTTACTCCCTGTGGTGTCGGAATATCTTCATTTCTAGCTGGAATCAACCAGTTTTCAGTACCTCCTAAATAGTATAACATTTTTTCAGACCCAAAAGAGGTGGCAGCAGCAGCTCGAAATGCAAGAACTCCATGTCTGAGAAACCGCTCATAATGTCTGGCATCTAACCCCAAAATGGTCATAAACCCCTCCGCAAAGTCTATTTTTAAACCATCAGTAGTATTGATATCAAACCTCTTAACGATTTCGCCATACACTTTGTAGCGAGTTCCATTCTTAATGTTTAAAGAGACGTCCAAAGTATTGTCAAATACATACTCCGCTTTTAAACCTACACGTTCTTCAGTAGTTGAAGGGACATTAAATGGATAAAAATTTCTTTGTGGATCTGCTGCAGTTGCTAACCATGTAGTTCGATCTCTCCTTAGTGTGGTTGTCAACCTAAAACTCCTGAAAATATCCAAAGGATATCTTAACCCAAATTGACCCAGAAGCACATCTTTTTCTTGCTTCTCATAATAATTGGAAGGACTATCTAAATCAAATTTGTTTACCTTCCTATATACCGCATACGTTTTATCCAATCGCCTTTTCTTATCTCTAAAAAATCCGTAAAACTCCCCTCCATCAAAACTTGTAGGTATCCTTGCTCCAACCTCCAATTCATAATCCTCAAATAAATCTTTAAAATTAGCTTTCGTCAACAAACCCATAGGTTGAAAACCAAATCCATCCGGATTAGCAGCAAAACTTTCTAAACCCTCAAACAATAATTCATTATCCATTTTTGAGGTGATAAAGTCATTCCTAAACATTAACCTTTGAGAGGTAATCCTTCCAGGTCTAAATGCATGAATATTTTGGGGTAAATCAAAAATGTTGCGTTTGCTCAATTGTTCCATCCTTTCTTCAAAAGGAGATTTTCTGGTCGCAAGTTGCTCGGATTCTTCCGGGAATTTAAACTTGGTTTGAAACCTGATAGGGGTTCTCCTTTCCTCTTCCTTTTCCTCCTCGCTTCCCATTACTTTAATAAGGTCAGGCCTGAGCCTCCTTAGTTTATTTTGAATATGTAAAGTATAAGGGACAAATTTAACTTCTTCCTTCTTTAAGGGCTCCTTATACATTATTTGCTCTCCATCTTTTAACATCGTCCCAACTTGTACACCTGCCCTAGCAGAGGTGTGCCACAACAACTGATTCCTGACATTATTGGTAATCGTTTTAAGGATAACCTTTTCTTTAATCTCAGGAATCCTAGCAATACTGTCAATAGACAAACTATCTATACCTACCAAAACTGAATCTTCATGTAATAAGACTTCAGTGCCATCATTTAAGAAATATACTTTGTTGTAATAGGCAGTATATGGTTCTAAATATGCTGTTCGCTGATTGTAAACCCCACTTTCATCAGACAAAAATCCAACATAAGTAGTATCTATTGCGACTGGGTTTCTTTCATTTGCAAAAGGCGTATTGGTTAATCGCAATGGCTTTGCATTTCTTCGGTCTAATGGAAAATAATAAATGTCAAAACTTTCTATCGGAAGAATAGTATCCAGTTTCTGAGCACTAAAATCTGCATCTCCTCTATTGCTAGAAAAAATAACCCCTCTCTTGTTTCCCAAATTGACTGTCGCAACATCCAAATCATCGTAAAAATCATTAGTAATTCGCTGAGATTGGCGAGAGTTCAAATAATATATAACCAAGTCGGTGAATCCTCCAATTGTAGCAGAAAAGACTAAAGAATTAGATGTAGCATAATCCATACTATGCACTCTTTCAATAGGTGGTGCAACAATATCATTAGTCCATTTCTGGGTACCCGTATCATACCTTTTTATCTGAATAACATCTCTCTTCTCCGTTACTAGACACAACTCAATTCCACTTGGAGACCAGGAAATGAGAGGGTAGCCATAATCCGTTTCCTGAAATAAATTCCTACTCCCTTGTTTGAATACAACTGATGTCTTACTTGTTATTAAATCTAGGAGATAAACTTTAACTCTAGAATTTTCATTCAATACATAAGCTAACTTTTTGCCATCTGGACTAACTTTAACTTGTGTAATTGGAAGGTTTCTCCTGTTTTTATAGTTTACGTAACTTGTTTCCGACGGTACTGTTCGTTGAGCGTCTTCTCGCTCAAAACGCTCGGTAAAAAATTCATACCACCCGTTGGAAACTGCCTGATAAGTAGTGCCTAATACATAAACAAAACCACTTTCTAAACTTCGGTTTATTCGAGTTAAATATAAAAGATTACTAACGGTTGCGTCGCCAAAAACTTCTGATATGAAATACCAAAAAGAGTGCCCTGCTAAAGTGGGATAGTCATTCGCAAATTTTTCAAAATTCTTATATTTCGATTCTTTTAATAGTTCTTTTAAATTGTTGTCTAATGAAGTAGACCAATTCTCGCCTACATAGCTAATTAATCCAGGCTTAAACCAATCTGGCAAACTCAATAAAACAGCATTTTGAATAACTTCTGTAAGACTTGCTCCATAAAGCATAGACTCCAAATATATGGTGGCAATACCCGCTCTAATTTGTTTCCTGAGGTGATTATGGTCACCGTTGAAATAAACAAATATTTTTTTTCCAACCACCTTGGTCATCTCCGAACTATTCTCAAAAGTCTCCTCACTACCTATATTAGACTGCTTTAAATCCGTTAAATCCGTGTATACGATTAATTGGACTTTTTCATTGATTCGGTGTTCCAAAATTCTCTGAACATAAGCAAAATCGTATTCAGCTAATTGGACCGCCGCCTGGCCTACGTATCTGCCAACACCGTACCAATAAGCTATGAAATTTTCACTCTCATATTTGGACCATTCATCAAAATCTCTGTGAAACTGTACCCTGTTTTTACCAAACTCTATTCTGCCTTGTTGACCATACGCCCAACAAGTAGCCACAAGTAAAATGGACAAGAGCAGATTTAATCGCATATATTTATACCTTTACATCAATATATCTAAAAACCTAGAATTCTTATTAAAGGTTGGTAAAAATTATGTTAAAAGTAGAAACTTTAATTTTCAATCCTTTTCAAGAAAATACTTATTTAGTTTATGATGACACAGGCGAAACTTTAATCATTGATCCCGGTTGTCATAATCCAAGTGAGCAAAAATGGCTCTCTCAAAAAATAAAGACCCTTCACCTTAAGCCAGTTAAATTAATAAATACTCATTGTCACATAGATCATGTGTTAGGCAATAGATATGTAGCCGAACATTATGACCTCAATCTTGAAATTCCGTTAAGAGAAGTTCCAGTATTAAATACTGTTTCTCAAATTGCTCAGATGTATGGCATAGCTTACAATGATCCATCACCTGAACCTTCTAGCTATTTAGATGAAAAAGTTCCTGTTATTTTTGGCAATAGCAAATTACACGTTTATGATACTCCCGGGCATTCTCCAGGAAGTATTTCCCTATTTCATGAACCGAGTAAAACATTAATAGCCGGCGATGTCCTCTTTAAAGGGAGTATTGGAAGGACTGATTTGCCAGGAGGAGATTACGATACCCTTATTCAATCTATTAAGCAAAAATTATTCAAATTGCCCGATGAAACAACCGTTTATCCAGGGCATGGTCCCACTACTACCATAGGTTACGAAAAAATCCACAACCCTTTCCTTTCTTGATTTTAATCTACCTTTTAACCTTAAAAGTTTTTCTATGGTATTTTGATAAACCATGATTCAATATCGCCTTCCTATGGGTAGGCGTGGGGTACCCTTTATTGGAAATCCATTTGTATTCGGGATATTCTACATCTAAATGGGCCATATAATCATCCCGATAGGTCTTTGCCAATATAGAAGCTGCAGCGATAGCTTTATACCTGCTATCGCCCTTAACAAAACAATAATGCGGAATTTGCTGATAGGGTAGAAAGAAATTCCCATCAATTAGAATTCGATTTGGCTTTCTTTTTAAAGCATCTAAAGCTAAGTGCATTGCTTTTATCGAAGCATTAAGAATATTTATTTGATCAATTTCCTCTGGGTAAACTACTCCAATGCCCCATGCCAGAGCCTCTTCAGAAATTTTTTTTCTTAGGATATTTCTGTCCTTTTCTTTTACCTTTTTAGAGTCATTTAATAATGGATGATCAAAATTAGGTTTTAAAATGACAGCTGCAGCTACAACAGGTCCTGCTAAACATCCCCTTCCTGCTTCATCGCAACCAGCTTCTAATCCAACCTCTTTATAACTACTCAACATTATTGAAATACTTTGGTTATTGGTTGCATAAACCTTTAAATGATACTTAAATATAGGAAAGGGATTTTTTTTCTGTTTGCTCTATTGTCAGCAATAAGTATCTATTTTCTTTTTCACCTTAAGTTTACTTTCGACTTTGAGCAATTTTTTCCCGAAGGGGACGACGATTTAGCTTTTTTTCAAGAGTTTGTCGAAGACTTCGAGACAGATGATAACTTTTTATTAATCGCCGTCCATAGAGAAAAAGGAATTTTTGACTCTATTTTTCTCAATAGATTTAACGAATTCTCGCTTCAAACCAGAAATTTACCTCATGTTATTCAAAGTCGTTCACTGACCCAACTTCGTTACCCCATTAAAACTCCTTTTGCCGTTACATCTATTCCAGTAATTCATATCGATGATCCCACAAAATATCCTTCAGACAGTATTAACATCCTAAATGATCCCCGTTTCGTTTTTAATCTTGTTGACCAAAACGGAAAATTCTTGGTCGTTTATCTCCGCTTAATCGATGGCATTCAACTAGACCAAGCCAGAACTTTAATGACTGCCTTAAATGAATTAATCCAGCCTTTTGAATTTGATCAATATCACTATCTAGGCCGGCCTTACTTTCAACAAGAATTGGTGGATATGCAAAAAAGAGAAATCACCTTCTCTGCTATTGTCTCTGGAATTTTGGTAACCATCGTGATGTGGATGATTTACAGAAGACCCATTGGAATTCTAATTTCCTTAGTATCAATAGCTATAGGAATGCTTCTATTCATGGGGGTTTTAGGTGCTTTAGGAAGACCACTTAATGCCATGGCTGCTTTATATCCTGTCTTAATGATTATCGTTGGAACCTCTGATGTTATTCACATCATGTCTAAATATATTGCGGAATTGCGCAAGGGCAAAACTAAAGCAGACGCTATTCGAACCACTACCAAAGAAATTGGCCTGGCCACCTTATTAACTTCAACTACCACAGCTATAGGATTTGCCTCTTTACTTACTGCTAGAATTGCACCCGTTAGAGATTTCGGGATTAATGCCGCCATAGGAGTGGTTGTCGCTTATCTCACTGTCATATTTTTTACAACTGCTTGGTTATCTTACTACGAGGAAAAAGATATTGTTAAAACAACTTCTAGAAACTTGTTTTGGGAAAATTGGCTAACTAAATTCAACGCATTTACTGCTAGGAATCCCAAAGCTATTCTATTAGGCGCTGTTTTCGCTATTTTAATTTGCGGCTTCGGTATCTTTTTAATCAGTACCAATTACAACATCATTAATAATTTTCCGAAAGGAAAAAAGATCACGAAAGACTTTCTGGTTTTTGAAGAAAACTTAACCAGCTTCAGACCTTTTGAAGTAGCTGTCTCCACCAAAGAACCATTTAACACTACGGATTATGAAGTTCTCTCAGAGATAAATAAAGTCGAAAAAAAATTAGGAGAATTCGAAGAAATTCAAGCAGTCAACTCCATTACTACCGTGTACAAAAGTATTAATAGAATGTACCATGGCAATCAGGCAGCCTATTATACCTTCCCTGACGACATTAATAATTTTAAAAAATACAAAAAAGTAGTTAACCAGTTTCCTTACCAAGAGACCAAAGTGTTGGTAAACCAAGAAGGAAATAAGGCTAGAATAAGTGCGCGGATTAAGGATATCGGAGCCGATGAAATTAAAGCTATTTCGGACTCTCTTCAGGTCTGGATTCATTCTCAAACCAATTCAAATGTGGCGAGTTTTCGGCAAACTGGAACAGGTTTGATTATTGATAAAAACTCAGAATATGTTCGCCAAAATTTAATAGAAGGGCTAGGGCTAGCTGTACTAATAGTAGGGATACTAATGGCCATGCTCTTTAAAAATTGGAAAATGCTACTCATTTCACTAGTTCCCAACCTATTCCCTCTTCTAGTTGCAGGTGCGCTACTTGGTTATCTAGGAATTGACCTAGAAGCAGGCGTGTCTATCGTTTTCGCCGTTATTTTTGGTATTGCAGTTGACGATACCATCCATTTTTTAAGCAAGTACAAATTAGCTCTTCAAAATAACCTAAGCTCCGAAGAAGCATTGGCAGTAACTTTTACCGAGACCGGTAAAGCTATATGCCTTACCTCCATCATTCTTTTCTTCGGCTTCCTTATTATGTTGTTCTCCATTCACCCTCCCAGTGTAACTATTGGTCTTCTAATTAGCATTACCCTGCTAAGTGCTTTATTTAGTGATTTACTCTTAATCCCAGTAATGATTAGATGGCTAATTCCTCAAAAATCTCATCCAATTCCTCATAAGATTTAAATCCGATTTTTTCCTCATTGCTTCCCCTCAATGAAATACCATAGGAACTTATCTCTTTAAAGAAAGGCGGTAATAATTCCGTTGGGGCATTCCACTCATATAAAATAGGAAAATTCACACTTAGCGCCTTTAATTCTCTATTATTAATATTCTCCTCATTTACTTCAATCAAAAAACAATCTGCGATGGATTCAAATTCTTTAAACTGATTATTTAATGCTTGAGAATCTGTAAAGATTGGAGAAACTATATGAACTATAGTAAAAAGTCCTTTAGGAAGTTGAATAATATCCCCTACGGGAAAAGAATTATTAATTTGAATGCCATCCAAATCTGTTTCACGAACCCAGTGGAGTATCTCAGGAACCTCTTGGTGTTTAAACTCTCCAATCAAACGAACACCATCAATCCATTCTTTAATTGCCATAACTCTATGGATATCTTGTTCCATACTGCCTTGTACCGCTGTATCAAATCCCATCCATTTGACTCCCCTTGCAGCAAAATATCTAGCATCCGTTAAATGGGATATTCCAGATGCCTTAACACCAATAAAATCACTTTTGTATTTTGACATGGGTTATGCTATTTTTGAAAAAATAAAACTAAAAAAAATGCAGCGCTATTTAACAGTTTTGATTTTCCAATTATGCTTTACCTGGACATTTGGACAAAATTCCCCTGAAGGAATTTGGAAAACAATAGATGATGAAACCGGTGAGGCCAAATCATACGTTGAAATATATAAAGAAGGTTCAGCATTCAACGGCAAAGTCGTTGAACTTCTCCTCAATGACGATGATCTTATTTGTGACCTTTGCTCTGGAAAGAGAAAAAATAAGCCAGTCCTTGGAATGAATGTCATTGAAGGCCTTAAAAGCTATAAAGATTATTGGAAAGATGGAATAATTGTCGATCCCAAAAACGGCAACGAATACGGGTGCTCAGTTTGGTATGAATCCAATGATGCAGCCATACTTAAAGTCAGGGGCAAACATTGGACAGGGCTATATAGAACACAAACATGGTACAGGGTTAAGTAAAATTATTAAACGGTACCAAAATTAAAAGTTGCGGACAATAAAATGAAACATAAACTGTTAATAAAAAGTATCAGTAATTAACAGCAAAAAAAATTCTATGACGCAAACTTTTACCCAAAATGATTTAATTCTTGGTCTTTACAACGAAATAGACCAAAATGGTTTGAAAAAAAGTATTAAAGAGGATTCTTCATTAATTAAAGAACTCAAGATTTTAAAAGAAAGTAAAACAATCCTTCCTAAAGTACTATTCAGACCCAAAAAAGCAATTACAGAAAAAATTTTACTAGCATCTAAATTCCGGTAACGTCTTGCATTATTAAAACAATTTATTTATTTTTGAGCCCTAATCAAACATTTGTTTTAAAAACCAAAATCATTTTCAATGACACAGCAAGAAAAAGAAGGTAAGCTTAAAAGCTTGCAGCTTACAATGGATAGGCTGGAAAAAGCTTACGGAAAAGGAATAATAATGCGTTTAGGTGACGAGCAAATAGTAGAGGCTGAAGTCATCCCAACAGGTTCCCTTAGTTTAGATTTAGCTCTTGGGGTAAATGGTTTTCCTAAAGGAAGAGTAATTGAGATTTATGGCCCAGAATCTTCTGGTAAAACTACCTTAGCCATACATGCCATTGCAGAATGTCAAAAATCAGGTGGAATCGCCGCCTTTATTGATGCAGAACACGCTTTTGATAGGGTATATGCTAAAGGTTTGGGGGTAGATACTGAAAACCTATTGATATCTCAACCCGACAATGGAGAACAGGCTTTAGAAATAGCTGAAAATTTAATTCGATCAGGAGCAATTGACATTTTAGTAGTGGACTCCGTTGCTGCCCTAGTTCCCAAAAGCGAAATCGAAGGCGAAATGGGTGATTCCAAGATGGGATTACAAGCCAGATTAATGTCTCAAGCTATGCGGAAATTAACTGGAACCATTGGGCGAACAGGATGTTGTTGCATTTTCATCAATCAACTTAGAGAAAAAATTGGTGTGATGTTTGGTAACCCAGAAACTACTACGGGTGGGAACGCACTAAAGTTTTACGCTTCTATGAGATTGGATATTAGAAAAAATGGTTCTGGTATTAAAGATAAAGAAGGGAATATCATGGGTAACCATGTTAAGGTGAAGGTCGTAAAAAACAAACTTGCTCCACCTTTTAGAGTTGCAGAATTTGATATTATGTTTGGAGAAGGTATTTCTAAAACAGGAGAAATTGTTGACATAGGCTCCGATTTAGATATACTTCAGAAAAGTGGTGCTTGGTATAGCTACGAAGGAACAAAAATTGCTCAAGGTAGAGAAGCAGCTAAACAATTTTTGCATGACAATCCAGAAGTAGCCAAAGAAATAGAGCAAAAAATCAAAGCAAAAATTAAAGGTACCCCTGTTGAAAGTAAGGAAAAACCTAAAAAACAAAAGAATGAAGCCGAAGCAGCGGAGGATTAATTCCCCGCTTTCATTTTTTCTGAGTTTTCAGCTACCCTTAAGGCCTCAATAATTTCATCAAGCGACCCTTCCATAATTTTGTCAAGGTTATATAAGGTTAGATTAATTCGGTGATCAGTGACCCGATTTTGAGGATAGTTATATGTTCTAACTTTATCTGAGCGGTCTCCTGAACCAACAAGCGATCTCCTTATTGCTGCCTGTTCTGAATCATGTTGTGTTTTCTGATGATCAAATATTTTTTGATACAACCTTTGTAGAGCAATTTCTCGGTTTTTTATCTGGCTTCTACCATCTTGACTCTCTGCAACAATTCCTGATGGGATATGGGTAAACCTAACACCTGATTCCGTTTTATTAACATGTTGACCTCCTGCACCACTTGATCTAAAGGTATCTACTTTTAAATCTGCTTTATTAATATCAACGTCTTCCATTTCTAATTTAGGCATCACCACAACTGTAGCGGCCGAGGTATGAACCCTACCCTGTGATTCTGTCTTGGGAACCCTTTGAACCCGGTGTGCTCCAGATTCAAATTTAAGAACCCCATAGACATCCTCACCTGTAACTTCTAATACCATTTTGCTATAGCCACCAACCGTACCTTCATTAACAGAAATAACCTCTGTTTTAAATCCCTTTTCTTCAAAAAACTTAGTGTACATCCTATACAAATCCCCTGCAAAAATTGCTGCCTCATCTCCACCAGTACCCGCTCTAATTTCAAAAATCACATCCTTGCTGTCTTCCGGATCTTTTGGAATCAACATAATTTTTATCTCCTCTTCCATCTTTTCCCTTTCAGGAAGTAAATCCGCAAGTTCTGCTTCTGCCATTTCATTCAAATCTGCATCTTTATCCCCAAGCATTTCTTTAGCTGTACTAATATTACCCAATAATTCCTTATACCTCTTATATACAAAAACCAACTCTTGTAAATCTTTATACTCCTTATTGACTTTTCTGAATTTTTCCATATCCGCCAATAATTCGGGATCTGATAGCTTTTCTTCCAAATAATGGAATCTTTCATGAATGGCCTCTAACTTATCCAGCATAATTGAAATTCCTTTTCTTTTTGAACCGCAAAAATAACCAAATGAGTGCTATTTATTTTTTATTAGTTCTCCTACAGAAAAAATTGAAGCGAATTGGAAAAAATAATATGTTTAAAAATATACTAAATAAAAAATTGATATTATAAATATTTGTTATATTGCGACCATGTTACGGATTTGATTTAAATCAAATCTAAGGCATAGAGCTATCTACAAAACATGAAATCTATAATCCTTAACATCGAGACATCGACGGAGGTCTGCTCTGTTTGTTTGTCTTCCCAAAAACTTATCCTATCTGAACGTAGTGTTCACGAAACCTACTCCCATTCCTCCATCATATCTGGATTAATTAAAGAACTCCTCAAAGAGTCTTATTTAAAAATAACGGACTTAGACGCGATTGCGGTCAGTAAAGGTCCAGGATCTTATACAGGTTTACGTGTGGGTGCCTCTCTTGCCAAAGGTATATGCTACGCAATAAACCGTCCATTAATAGAAATTAATACCCTACAAGCAATAGCCTTTTCGGCCTATCAGCAATTAAAAACTGATGGACTCTACATTCCTATGATAGATGCAAGGAGAAATGAAGTATATCTATCTATTTATAATAATAACATAGAGGTAACTGGGCCTACAGCTTTAATTCTTAATAAAGAATATTTCGAAAAACTAAAAAAAGAAAATCTTCCAATTATAATTATGGGTAATGGGGCTGATAAAGCCTGGAAGATGTTGCATGACGAAATAGAATTAATCCATTACCCAGCTAAGTGTAATGCGGCTATGTTGGCGCCATTATCTTTTGAAGCAATACAAAAAACCGACTTCACCGATATCGCTCAATTTTCACCTTTTTATCTCAAACCACCCAATATTACTTATGCGAAGAACAAAATTTAAACTATAAGAAAGTGGGCTAACGCCCAAAATACCTTGTACGACGATCGATTTGCCTTATGGCAAATCATATTACATGTTTTTTTGGTACGATATTTGGAAAGGCTATATACGAATCCAAATTACTAACATTTTAAAGAGCGAACGAGTAAAATGAGAAAACAAAAAAGTGAAGTCATAACCCTCAAGAGAGGAGATGATGATATCAGATTAGACTATGCAGACCTTAGAAAAGCCGTTTTGGTATTAAGAGCGGTTAACCACAAATTAAGAGCAAGAATTATTGATTTGTTGGAAGAATTCGGAAGTATGACTGTTACTGATATCTATATCAAACTTCGCCTGGAACAATCCGTGGCATCACAACACTTAGCCATCTTACGAAGAGCTGGCGTAGTAGATACTGATCGTCAAGGAAAGTTCATTCACTACTCACTTGACAAAGACCGATTAGCACAAATTTCACGGCTGGCTGAAGAACTGGCTATGTAAAAACCGATTTAATTTTTGTTTGATTTTTATGAATATCGTACCGTAAAGCCTCCCAAAATCAACAACATTTTTAATGTTAAAAACTTTTGAAAACTAGACAGCTATGAGAAAGGCACAAGTATCTCTGAACCAAGACCAACTGCAGGTTTCTTCGGAAATCCTCAGAGCTATTGCTCACCCTTTAAGATTAAAAATTTTAGAATTTATTGATGAAAATGACAACATTAACGTCAATAAAATTTACAACAATCTTAATCTAGAGCAATCTATAACTTCTCAACATCTAAAAATTTTAAGAAGTGCTGGTCTTGTAATTACAGAGAGAGATGGCAAGTACATCCACTACCGCATTGACTATCAGAAATTAAGTAATGCAGTGGGTGCAATTGGAAATTTCCTAGAAACCGAAGCGTAAAATTCCAATTTGGAAAAAAAGAGGAGTCCATCAATTAGACTCCTTTTTTTCTTCCTCTATTTTTTCTGTTTTTTGATTGGCAAAAAAGGTTCTATTGAACAACAACATGTTTATAACCCCTATGGATATGGAAGCATCGGCTACATTAAATACGGGTTGGAAAAACATGATATGCTTGCCTCCCCACAATGGCAACCAATCTGGTAAAAACCCATTGATGATTGGGAAATAAAACATATCGACAACTTTACCATGCAAAAATGAAGCGTAGCCACCAGCTTCAGGAAAAATTTCTGCTAATCCTCCGTGGTAGGTAGATTCGCTAAAAATCATACCATATACTGCGCTATCAATAATATTGCCTATTGCGCCAGCTAGGATTAGGGAAAAGCTTATTAAAATTCCTTTTTTAGCTCCGCTATTTAAAAGGAAGTTAAGGTAATATACTAGAAAACCAACTGCAATAATCCTAAATATACTGAGCACCAACTTTCCATACTCCCCACCTAGACTCAAGCCAAAGGCCATTCCATTGTTTTCCACGAAATGTATTAAAGCCCAATCTAATCCTAGAATTTTAAACTCTTCTCCATACTCCATATGAGTCTTTACCCAGATCTTAAGACTTTGGTCCAAAGCTAAGACCAATAAAATAATTGCAGTAAGCCAAAATTTCTTTTTCAATATTTCCATTTTTATTCCTCAGAATCCGTGAGAATTTCATCCTCACCATTATCATAAATATTCTTTCTTGCCAAAGGATTGGCATGGTCTTCTCGGTAATTCTTTCGATTTCTAGCCAAATCTATTGCCAAAAAAAGTGCGTGACGAAAAGAAGTTGGATCTGCTTTATTTTTACCTGCCAAATCAAATCCAGTTCCATGATCAGGTGACGTTCGAACAATGGGAAGCCCCGCTGTAAAATTAGTGCCTTTTCCAAAAGCTAATAGTTTGAAAGGTACTAACCCTTGATCGTGATACATAGCCATAATTGCGTCAAACTTGCCATAGGCACCACTCCCAAAAAAGCCATCAGCTGCAAATGGTCCCATAACTAATTGTCCTTTTTCTTTAAATTCTTCTATAACCGGTTTTAAAATTTGGATTTCTTCTTCTCCTATTACCCCGCTATCTCCCGCATGCGGATTTAATCCTAAAATCGCAATTTTTGGCCTTTCCAATCCGAAATCTTTAACCAAACTATCATACATAATTTGAATTTTTTGGGCTAACGTCCTTTTATCAAGATGGGATGCGATTTCTTCTACAGGAATATGATTAGTAGCCACTCCTATCCTGAGATTTTCTTGAATCATAAACATTAAGCTTTCCTTAATTCCAAAAGAATCAGTAAGAAATTCTGTATGCCCTTTAAAAGGAAAGTTTGCCATTTGCATGGAATGCTTATTAATAGGGGCCGTTACTAAAGCGTCAATTTTACCTCCCTTTAGATCCTGTATTGCTTGCTCCAATGCCTTTATTGCATAAATGCCTCCTTCTTTGGTTGCCGTTCCTAAGTTTATCGTAACTGCCTCCTGCCAACAATTGGCCACATTCACTTTTCCTTCTATTGGTTTTTCACCCAATTTCAATTGATTAAATCTAAAATCGTCGTCTACTATATTCTTATGGTAAGAAATCACTTTTGATGCCCCATAAATAACAGGAGTACAAAGCGATAAAATTCTATCATCCAAAAATGTTTTGATAATAACTTCTGGTCCAATGCCATTTATATCTCCAATAGTAATACCTACTTTAATTCGATCCATTATTTATCTATATGTTTGTGTAACATTCACAAAAATAACATTTTGAAAGCCAAAAAATCATTCGGACAACACTTTCTAAAAAACACGCAAATTGCTGAAAAGATTGCAAGGGCTATAGACGGGAAAATAGAGCGTATTTTAGAAGTTGGGCCCGGTACTGGTAACTTGACTATCCATCTGATGAACCTCAATATGGACCTCAAATTGGTAGAAGCTGATCCAGATATGGTTAGATTTCTTAAAAAAACCCCTCTCACTAGCAATTTGGAAATCATTGAAAGAGATTTTTTACAATTGCGCCTTGATGAGTGTTTTAATCATTCCCCCTTCGGCCTAATTGGTAATTTTCCATACAATATTTCTTCTCAAATCATCTTCAAAATGCTAGATTATTCAAACTGTATTCCCATTATGGTGGGAATGTTTCAAAAAGAGGTTGCAGAGAGAATTACTTCTAAACCAGGTACTAAATCCTACGGTGTTATTAGTGTGCTTACCCAGGCCAAATACACAACAGAATACTTATTTACTGTGGATAAAAATGAATTTAACCCACCACCAAAAGTGCAATCAGGTGTAATCCGCCTAACAAGAAAAAATAGTTTACCTATTGAATACAATGAAAAGTTGTTTAAACAAATCGTTAAAACTACCTTTGGTCAGAGAAGAAAGATGATTCGAAACACGCTAAAGGCAATCGTCCCAGATAATTTTTCATTAGAAGATTCGTATTTCAATAGCAGGCCTGAGCAATTGAGTTTAACAGATTTCATTACCTTGACCCAAAAAATTGAAAACCATGACGCTTGAAGAGAGAATAAATGTGGACCTCAAAGCAGCAATGAAAGCAAAAGATGCGATTGCTCTTAGAGGTATTAGAGCCATTAAAGCTGCTATCTTACTGGCCAAGACGGATGGCTCTGGGAATGAATTAAACGAAGAAAGTGAAATAAAACTACTTCAAAAATTAATTAAACAAAGAAAAGATTCTCTCGAAATATACGAAAAACAAAATCGAGAAGATTTGGCCCAAACTGAAAAGGAAGAAATCGGTGTCATTGAAAATTACTTGCCAGAACAGCTCTCAACAGAAGAATTAACTCTTGCGTTACAAAAAATTATTCAAGTAGTTGGCGCTACTTCTATTAGAGACCTAGGAAAAGTTATGGGTGTAGCTACTAAAGAACTCGCTGGAAAAGCGGACGGAAAAACCATATCAACCCTTTTAAAAAATTTATTAGCCTAAATTCCAATAATGAACTTATCTTTTTTAAAATCACTACACCTAGAGGCCAACAACGCTGGAACTTCAACTGGTCAAAAAGAATATCTTTCCAATGAATTTATAGAATCCTATTCCCCCATTGATGGAACCCTAATTGGAAAAGTTAGTATCACCTCCGAAACAGAATACCAAAATGTCGTCGCTAATGCTCAAGAAGCTTTTGGGAAATGGCGGCTTATTCCCGCACCTCAAAGAGGTGAAATTATACGACAATATGGTAATACCCTAAGAAATGTAAAAGAAGACTTAGGAAAATTAGTTTCCCTAGAGATGGGCAAAAGTTTTCAAGAAGGATTGGGGGAAGTTCAAGAAATGATAGATATCTGCGATTTTGCTGTTGGTCTATCTAGGCAACTTTATGGGTTGACAATGCATTCTGAAAGACCTTTCCATAGAATGTATGAACAATGGCATCCTTTGGGAATTGTGGGAATCATTTCTGCCTTTAATTTCCCCGTGGCAGTCTGGTCTTGGAATGCCATGATTGCTTTTGCTTGTGGCGACGTTTGTATCTGGAAGGCATCTGAAAAAACACCATTATGTTCCGTTGCTTGTCAAAAACTATTTGCAAAAGTAGTTAAGGAAAATAACCTGCCTGAAGGCTTATCTAATATCGTAACCGGAGATTATCGTGTAGGAGAATGGTTAACCAAAGATAAACGCATCCCTCTGGTGTCCGCTACAGGTAGCACTAGAATGGGAAAAATAGTAGGTGTGGAAGTGGCCAAAAGACTTGGAAAAACCATATTGGAACTGGGAGGAAACAATGCTATTATCATTACTCCTTCAGCAGATTTAAATCTAGTACTTACAGGAGCCCTTTTCGGAGCCGTTGGAACTGCTGGTCAAAGATGTACCAGCACCCGAAGACTTATCATACATAGCAGTATATATAATGAAGTAAGAGATAAACTTTCTGCTGCATATCAACAAATTAAAATTGGCAATCCACTAGATTCCAGCATTCATATGGGGCCCTTAATCGATGAAACTGCAGTCAATAATTATCTGGAAACCTTAAAAAAAATCAAGGAAGAAGGCGGAAAATTTGCAGTTCAAGGTGGAGTACTCCAAGAAGGCGAATATGCAAAAGGATATTTTGTAAAACCCTGTATTGCTGAAGTTTCCCCTAATAGTGAAGTAGCTCAAACTGAAACTTTTGCGCCCATTTTATATTTGATGTCTTACGATAAAATAGAAGATGCTATTGCTATTAATAATGGAGTACCTCAAGGCCTTTCCTCTGCGATCATGTCCAATGATTTAAAGGAATCTGAACAGTTTTTATCCTGCGCTGGTTCTGATTGTGGAATTGCTAATGTAAATATTGGTACAAGTGGTGCAGAAATTGGAGGAGCATTTGGTGGCGAAAAAGAAACCGGTGGAGGCCGTGAAAGTGGTTCAGATGCTTGGAAAGCTTATATGAGAAGGCAAACCAATACCATTAATTACAGTGCAGATTTGCCGCTTGCTCAAGGTATAAAATTTGATTTTTAACCTTTATTCGCCAGTTGTCCACAAGCTGCATCAATATCTTTTCCTCTGCTTCTTCTCACAGTGACCATAATTTTTTTATCCGTGAGATATTGGGCGAATTGGTCAATCGTACTGATATCAGACTGCTCAAAGATTCCATCTCCTATTGGGTTGTATTCAATGATATTCACCCTAACAGGGAAATATCTGCAAAGCTTAAATAATTGAGCCGCATCCTCAAGAGAATCATTGAAATTTTTCAGTGCTATATATTCATAACTAATTCTATTACCCGTTTTTTGATAATAATATACTAGTGCGGACATTAAAGACTCTAAATTATTATGTTCATTAATCGGCATAATGTGGTTCCGCTTGGTATCTGTAGCTGCATGAAGAGATAAAGCTAAGTTAACTTTAATGTTATCATCAGCTAATTTTCGAATCATCTTAGCAATTCCCGCAGTGCTTATAGTAATTCTCCTTGGAGACATCCCCAAACCCTCCGAACTAGTAATTATTTCTATACTTTTCATTACCTCACTATAAGCCAAGAGGGGTTCTCCCATTCCCATATAAACGATATTCGTTATTGGTCTACCAAAAACCACCTCACATTCCTTATTAACCAAAACAATCTGATCAAAAATTTCAGCAGCTTCAAGGTTTCGAATACGTTTCATTTTTCCCGTTGCACAAAAACTACAGGTAAGACTGCAACCCACCTGACTACTTACACATACTGTATACCTTTTATCCTTTTCTACGGGAATCAAAACTGATTCAATAAAATGGCCATCATGTAATTGAAACCGGAATTTAATCGTTCCATCCTCACTACGCTGGATTTTATCTAAGATTATCCCATTAATTACAAAATGATGGGCCAATAAATCTCTTAAAGGCTTAGACAAATTGGTCATTTCATCAAAACCACGAACCCCCTTTTGCCACAACCATTCGCCTATTTGTTTTGCCCTAAAAGCTTGCTGCTGATGACTTTTCATAAAAGAAACCAGTGCTTGTTCGTTCATTTTCCTAATATCTTCCAAAAGATGTATTATTTATTTTTATAATATAAAAGCGTAATTTACGCTTCTGAATCAATAAACCCTAAAAGGACAAAATGCATTATACATATATTTTGTTTCAGATAACTAAGTAACTAATGATCAGACAAGGATTAAGCCAAAAAATGCTGCAGAAATTGTCCCCTCAACAAATTCAATTGATGAAATTGTTGCAGGTTCCTGCTGACCAATTAGAACAAAGAATTAAAGAAGAATTGGAGGCTAATCCTGCACTTGAGGAAGGATTGCCTGAATCCTCAGAAAGTCCTGATTTTGAACAGGATGATTCAGATTTCACAGATAATAATGAAGATAGGTTTGAGCTAGACGACTATATGAATGAATATATAGAAGATGATCCCACCACTTATAAAACCAAAAACAATCTCAATTCACAGGATGATGATCAAAAATCCATCCCCATTCCAGTAGAAACCAGTTTTCATGATTATTTAGAACAACAGTTAGGCCTTTTAACCGCTCTAGATGAAAGACAATCTACAATAGCTAACCAAATTATTGGATCTATAGACGAGGATGGTTACTTAAGGAGAGACATCCCATCCATCATGGACGATTTGATGTTTGCCCAGAACCTAATCGCAGAGGAAAACGAAATTAAGGGCATTCTGAAATTAATCCAACAGTTTGATCCACCCGGTGTAGGTGCCCGAGATTTACAAGAGTGTCTCTTGCTACAAATGGAACACGCTTTGCATCACAATCCCAATTCTAAAGAGCTATTATTGGCTAAAATTATTCTTACAGAATATTTCGATGCGTTTACTAAAAAACACTATGATCGATTAATCAAAACATTAGAAATATCGGAAAAAGACTTGAAGAATGCATTGGACGAAATTCTGCGGTTAAACCCTAAACCTGCAAGTGCCTTTGTTAGTAATAGTTCGAAAAATAGTATCCAATATGTTATTCCGGATTTTTACATTTCCAATAGAGATGGCCTTCTTGAACTATCTCTGCATGCTAAAAATGCCCCTGATTTGTATATTAATGATCACTATAAAGATTTATTAAAATCAGCAAAAAAAAACAACGGATTATCCCATAAAAAAGACAAGGAAGCGCTAGTTTTTATCAAACAGAAAATAGATAGTGCCAAATGGTTTATCGATGCCATTAAACAAAGACAAGACACCTTGTATAGGACTATGTACGCTATACTTCAATACCAGTATGAATATTTTTCAACTGGTGATGCTAAAAAGCTTAAACCAATGATTTTAAAAGATATATCCGACCTTACTGGTCTAGATATATCAACTATTTCTAGGGTGGTTAATAGTAAATTCGTTCAAAGCGAATTCGGCACCAAAAAGCTCAAAGAGTTTTTTTCTGAATCTATGCAGACCGATTCCGGAGAAGAAGTTTCAACACTTGAGGTCAAAAAAATCCTTAATGATTTAGTATCAGTAGAAGACAAACGAAAACCTCTTTCAGATGAAAAGCTTAAAGAACTATTAACCGACAAGGGATATAATATTGCCAGACGCACAGTAGCAAAGTATAGAGAGCAACTTAATATTCCAGTAGCTAGATTGAGGAAAGCCCTTTAATTATAACTGAACATGATTTTTCAATTTGTTCCTCTTGGATAATAAGAGGAGGTGCAATTCGAAGACTACGGTTGTTAAATAAAAACCAATCAGTGACTAGCCCATTATTCAAGCAATGTTGGATTACTTTTTGAACTATTTCAAAGTTTTCCAATTCAACCGCCATCATTAACCCACAATTTCGAACCTCCAAAATAGCGGGATGTACTAGCAATTCTTTAAACCTATTGGCTTTGGGTTTCACCTCTTCAATGAGGCTGCCTTGAACTAAATATTGAGCGGTAGCTAAAGAAGCTGCACAACTTACTGGGTGACCTCCAAAAGTAGTAATATGACCTAGTGGAGGATTCTGGCTTAAGCTCCGCATAATAGTATTGGATGCAATAAACGCCCCGATAGGCATTCCTCCTCCCATACCTTTTGCTAACAGCAGAATATCCGGTACAATATCAAATTGTTCAAATGCAAAAAAAGTACCTGTCCTACCAAAACCACATTGAATTTCATCCAAAACCAATAAAGCGCCAACCTCCGAGCATCTCTTTCTTAAACTACGTAAGTACCCAGGCCTTGGTAATTTTACACCCGCTTCTCCTTGTACTGTCTCAATAATTACACATGCTGTCGATTGGTCTATTTTATCTAGACATACTTCACAATTGTAAGATATATGTCTTATTCCAGGCAATAAAGGATGAAAAGGGCCAGTAAAATCTTTAGGGTTCATAAGACTAGCCGCTCCTTGTGTACTTCCATGGTAGGCATTTTTACACGCAACTATATTAGGCCTACCAGTAAATCTTTTTGCTAATTTCATGGCTCCTTCGGTAGCCTCTGACCCACTATTTACAAAATACACTGTATCTAAGGGATCCGGAAGAAGTTTACTAATAAATGAAGCCAATTCTATTTGGGGACTTAGTACATATTCTCCGTAAACTAAAGTATGGAGGTATTTTTGAGATTGATTTACTATGGCAGACACCACTTTGGGATGACAATGCCCAAGTGCACTCACTCCAATTCCAGCAATTAAATCCATATATTTTTTTCCCTCGCTATCCTCCAAATACATACCACTAGCCTTTACTACCTCTATTCCTAAAGGCATCTCACTAGTTTGAGCTAGATGATTAAGGAAAAGTTGTCTTTGAGATATCATTTTTTTGCCTTTTAATCCGTTCTATTGCTTGACTAGATAGTTCAATTTGTTATACCTACCTTGTGACAAGGTATCATAATTAGTACCTTTAAAATAAATTTTTCTTATGCTTAAAATTGCTTTCTTTTCCTTACTTCCTATATGTATATACGCCTCTGGGATTAATTTCACAGAAGACAACTGGGAAAAAATATTAGACTTGGCTAAAAAGCAAGATAAAATTATTTTTCTGGATGCCTATGCAGAGTGGTGTGGACCTTGTAAACTAATGTCTGCCAAAGTTTTTACTGATAGCGAAGTAGGCTCATTTTTCAACAAAAACTTTATTAACGTAAAAATAGATATGGAAAAAGGGGAAGGTCTTAAGCTAAGGTCTCAATACCAAGTTTCGGCCTATCCCACTTTACTCTTTATTACACCTACCGGTGATATTGTCCAAAAAAAAATTGGCGCCCTCAATGCTAGAGATTTTTTACTCTTAGGAAAATCTGCTTTTAGAAATTACGATCGAAGCGAGTTTTATGCCAAACAATATGACGAAGGTAACAGGGAAATAACTTTTCTCTTGGCATACGTAAAGAGCCTAAACAACGCAGATAAATCTCCAATTAAAGTGGCTAATGAGTTTATTGACATGCATATCGGGCCATATACAGAAAAAGAATTGTTGCTCATTTACGAAGCTGCCGTTGAGGTAGACTCCAAAGTTTTTGAAGAGTTTATCAACCACTATATGGAAATAAGCAAACTGGTTGAGAGGCAGGCTCTTGATGAAAAAATTTTGGATGCCTGTATTCAAACAGCACAAAAAGCTCATGAATTTAATGCAGGCTTTTTAATTAAGGATGTTCGTAGAGTGGTAAAAAAATACCTCAGCAAATCATCAAAAAATAATCCTAAACTACAATCACTCTTAAACATTTAATCCTTCATGGAAAAAAGAACAGACTTAGGTCAACTTGGTGAATTTGGGTTAATAGATCATCTTACTTCTCCCTTCATTTTTCATCAAAAAAGTACTTATAAAGGTGTTGGAGATGATGCCGCTGTAATTGATTTGGGAAATGACCAAGGACTATTGGTATCTACTGATATGCTGATAGAGGGAATTCATTTTGACTTGATCTATACTCCCCTCAAACATCTAGGATACAAATCGGTAGTGGTTAATTTATCTGATATCTATGCGATGAATGGGACACCTAGTCAAATTACCGCTTCCATTGCTATTTCGAATAGGTTTTCTTTAGAAGCTGTCGATGAACTATATGCAGGAATTAAAGCAGCTTGTGATTTTTATCAGGTTGATTTAATAGGTGGAGACACCTCTTCAACCAATAAAGGAATGATGATATCAATTACTGCTTTGGGGCGTGGAAAAATATCTCAACTGGTTTACCGCAACGGGGCTAAAATTGGAGACCTTATATGTGTTAGTGGATCCCTTGGATCTGCTTATTTGGGTTTGCAATTACTAGAAAGGGAAAAACAGCTATTTCTCGACAATCCAGAAACACAACCGGATTTAGAAGGTCAAAACTATGTTGTAGGTAGACAACTAAAACCAGAAGCAAGAAGGGATGTGATTCAACTACTAACCCAAAATCAAATCACCCCTTCTTCAATGATAGATGTATCAGATGGTATAGCCTCAGAATTATTTCACATTTGCCAACAATCCAAAGTAGGGGCATTCGTTGAAGAGGAAGCCGTACCTATTAATCAAGAAGCTCAACTTTTAGCCATTAAGTTTAATTTGGACCCTATAACTTGCGCTCTCAATGGTGGAGAAGACTATGAACTTTTGTTTACCGTTAACCCCAAAGATTTAGAAAAAATTAGATTCCTTCCTGACATCCATATCATAGGTGAAATTGTTCCACCAGAAGACGGTATCAAATTACATACAAAAGGTGGAAATATCCACCATATTAAAGCACAAGGCTGGCAGCACTTCAACCCCAATAAATAAATTTTCCATGCATCAGATTTCCATATATTCTATTATAGCAAATTTCCTTTTGTTTTCTCTTTTTTCTTGTTCTGCTGATCAAAATGCTACCTCTTCTTCTGTAACGGTGAATAAACCCCCTATAACCATCCCAAAGTTCAACAGAGATTCTGCTTATAACTTTGTAGCTCAACAGGTTGCCTTTGGGCCAAGAGTGCCTGGAACTGATGCTCATAAAAGATGCGCTGACTACCTTAAAAACAAACTAGAAACTTTCGGGGCAGAGGTAACCCTTCAGAATTTTACCACAACTGCATTTGATGGAACTTCTCTCAATGGGATAAATATCATTGGTAGCTTTAATCCAAAACACCCTAAAAGATTGATCTTAGCAGCCCATTGGGATACCAGACCCTTTAGCGATTCCCCTTTAAACACATCTAATTCTAATAAGCCAAACCTCGGTGCCGATGATGGAGGAAGTGGAGTAGGCGTATGGCTAGAGATTGCTAGAATGTTAAATAATCACCCTGTTGATTTAGGCATAGACATCATTTTTTTCGATCTTGAAGATTATGGAGAAAACAGCAATGAAAATAGTTGGGGATTAGGATCCCAATATTGGTCTTCCAATTTTCATGTCAAAAACTACCAAGCAGAAGCGGGTATTTTATTAGACATGGTAGGAGCAAAAAATGCTGTTTTTCCGAAAGAACAATTTTCCGCTTATTTTGCAGCGGATTTTCTAAATCGAATTTGGAATTTGGCTCAAAGGATGGGATATGGTAATTATTTCAGCAATCTCAATGGAGGAGCTATTACCGATGACCATTATTTTGTCAACACAATTGCCAAAATTCCAATGATTGACGTTATAAATAGGCCAATCAACTCCAGTACTGGTTTTCCGAATCATTGGCATACTCCGGAAGACAATCTAGACATTATTGATGCCAAAACACTTGGGGCTGTAGGTCAAGTCATGATGGCTGCCATCTACCGTTATGGGCAAGACAATCTTTAAATTCTTATTGGGAATCTTTCAATCCAAACTGTTCATTTAAAGCGAATATTTCATCGGGGTTTGCCTTTTCCCCATGAAGCACCTTCAACTGTTGGTTAAGTAACTCCACTTTAGTATTGAATTTTTCTGACCAAGTAGTTTGGTCAAAATTAGGGGTGCGGGAAGGAAGTAGCTTAAACGTACTTTTCATTGCTGATAAAACCGCCTTTAGTTGATTGGGAATCCAAGATATGATTGGCGTTCCCCCTGTAGCTTTAGGATATACCGTATTAGCCATTATGTATTTTTGAACGAATTGCCAATGACCATTCCGAAATGCATAAATTTCCTCTAAAATTTTCAATAAGGTAATTTTACCCTCAGTATTATGACTTTTTTGCAATCTATCTATCAATGGCTTTTTTTCGAGTTCTTTTCTCAAATCTTCTAAAAAATATTGGATAACCTTTGGCCTATACTGTCGTAAATCTAATAGGTACTCTGTTAATTCATTATTTGGATAAAATTGAATAACTCCGGTAAAAATATCCAGCGTAGGTATTATATTATCTTGGGCTCCCGTTTGACCTCTATATTTTTTATGTTCTTCTGAAACACCCCCAAATACCAAGCCAGGCCCAAAAATCTCTTCATTTCCTGCTATGCCCATAATAAATACCCTGAAATCATTATAGTGCTTCCATCTAGATGCGGTCCACATTAACTTTCTTCTTTCATTTATTTCAGATATGGCATACAACACCTTGTGTAACCCTTCATTAATAATTACTTCCTTTTCAGAAGATAATGCCATTGAGATTCCATCAATAAGGCCAGGGGAATATTGATTCATATCAACATGTAACATTATAAAACCTCGTTCATCAGGCATACCAGAAAACTTCACACACATGCCTAGGTTATCCCAATTCATGCCAGCATTTTCATCTATTTTTCGATAATTTCCCAAAGAGTAGGCATAATGGTAATCTATCCAAGGAAAAACTTCCAATTTTTGACTAACCTCCACAAAAGGTTGAGCTATTTGAGGCGGGAGATAATTATAAGCTTTTCCATACTTGCCATTTTTTAAAAATTCAAAATGTGCAGGCGCCAAAGTATATGCAGAAGTAAAAAAAGCATATGCCCTAAATAATGCTTGAAGCAAATATGGGTCCGTTTCTTCTTTTACCAAGGGAAGTAAATTAGGTAAGTTATCAATTGCCTTTTCAAAAGCACCCTCCTTCGAAAGCAATCCAGCTTCATTGTTATCTTTAACAATGGGCATAGCATTAATAATATTTTGCAATTCTTCATATTTGGAAGGAAGGGCTTTCATTGGTTCTCTTTGGGGTAGAAAACCATTTTTCCCGTTAACCGCAAAAAATCCATCATTATATCTGTTGAAATCCATTGTGTCACGTAATTATTTATTATTGATGTAAAAGTACGCTCAATTTAATGGCTTTTCTAAATAAACATTTACTTTGGCACGCCAAACGACATAATAACTATGCTGCCAAAATCCTTTCTTAAAAAGACTTTTCCCCTACTTGGCTTTGGTTACTTATTCTCATTTTTTTCTGGTTTTGGACAAACTTATATTCTGTCCTTATATGTCCCAGCTATTGCAGCTGCCTTTTCATTATCCAATTCTGGTTTTGGCAGTATATATGCCTTTGCAACCTTGGCTAGCGGTTTTACCCTTCCTTGGCTTGGTAGTTGGTTTGATAAATCAACGGTTAAAAATTATTCCATTTTCGTGCTTTCGGGATTGATTGTCTCCCTTTTATTGCTATCATTAAGCCATTATTTATTCTTAGTTGTCATTGCATTCTATGGTTTAAGGTTATTTGGACAAGGCTTAATGGGACATACTGCCGTCTCAACGGTAGCTCGATATTTTCATGAGGGCAGAGGAAAAGCAATTGGTACTGCAACATTAGGTCATCCAACTGCTGAAGCCATCATGCCGATATTAATAGCCCTTTTAATTGCTGCAGTGGGCTGGAGGGTGTCCTTACAGTTGTCCGCTATATTGTGTTTGGTTTTAGTGATTCCTCTATCCCAAATACTTCTTAAAAAAGGTGCGTCGAGAATAAGAGCCTATGGGATTCGGCAAGTGTTTCAACCAAGCTCTTCGGGACCGACAAAAATTCATAATATCCTATTGGAAAAGAAATTTTGGATAATGGCACCGTTGATTTTCTCTTTTGGCTTTATCAATACTGCATTATTCTTTTTTCAACTGAAATTGGGGCACGAAAGGGGTTGGTCAACCGAGTGGGTTGCCCTTTCTGTATCTGCTTTTGCCATAGCCAATGCAATGGGATTAACTTTCGCCGGGCCATTAGTGGATAAGTATTCTAGTAAAAATTTATTTAAAAATTTTTCTTTCCCTTACATTCTGGGATTAACCGGATTGATTTTTTTTAAGCACCCCTTTGCCTATCCCACCTCTCTTTTTTTTCTAGGATTTTCCAATGGTATGGGTTCGACGATAAAAAATGCCTTAATGGTAGAGATTTATGGGGTATCTATTATTGGAAAAGTAAGAAGCGTCTTCACTACTGTAAGCGTCATAAGCACAGGTCTAGGACCTGCCATATTTGGATTTTTACTAGACAAGAACTTATCCTTCTCCCAATCTTTTATGTGGTCAGCCAGTTTTATGCTTTTGACCATAATAAATGCTTGGAGAAAATTTTAATCATTGCTTTACCCCGGTAAACACCTCAATATTAGAGTCGTCTTGACC
>CALAZP010000260.1 GCA_937926355.1 uncultured Saprospirales bacterium | reverse complement strand
ATACTTGGCATTATCACTCATAACCATGCCTACTTCAAGGGCTTCCTGACCCATAGCTTTAAGCTTATCTAACAATAACTGCGCATAAAGAGAACCACTGGAACCTCCTATTGCTACTACCAATTTTTTTGTCACCTCTTTTATTTTCCTTGCGAAACAATTAATAAATGATAACTGTTTGATATATTTGGATTTCAAGCAAATATTATGAAAAAATTTATTCCCTTTATCGCCATTTTATTTTTAGGAATTATTTTATGGGCCTTTGTTCCTTCTAAAAATAGAACCAATCATTCGTCTCAAGAATCCAAGAAAGAAATAATAGCAGAAGGCCCTATCCAATGGATGAGTTGGGAAGACGCTATAGTAGCTTCTAATAAAAATCCAAAAAAATTATTTGTGGATGTTTATACCGATTGGTGTGGATGGTGCAAAAAAATGGATAAAACCACTTTTGCAGATCCAAAAGTGGCCGCTTATATCAACGAAAACTTCTATCCTATTAAATTTGACGCCGAACAAAGAGAAATAGTGGAGTACAATGGTTATAGTTTGAAGTTTATCAACCAAGGGAGAAGAGGCGTTCATGAACTAGCTTATTCCCTTTTAGATGGTCAACTTGGTTATCCTTCCTATGTGTATTTAGACGAAACCCAAAAAAGGATTACAGTTTCGCCTGGCTACAAACAAGTTCCGGATTTATTAAAGGAGCTGAGCTTTATCGCTGAAGACCATTATAAAACCACTTCTTACGAGCAATATTTGGCTGATGCCAAAGACTAGCCAAAAATAATTTAATAGTTCGTTAAGAATTATTTGAGAATAACTCTGTGCTACTGCGCGTTATTTGATAGTGGTTTCTTTTTTGTAAGGATAAAGTTTAAAATATGAACCTAAAATTGTCCATAATAACGCTGTTCTCCTTTTCAATTATTTTAGGGAGCTGTGGAGTATCCATGCATACCGTTCGGATTCCTGAGGGTAATTCCATGTTGTTAATCGGCGGCAAGGATGGTCAAAACGGTATGATCAATCCCTACCCTAATGCACCAGAAGTAATTGCCACTGTAAAAAATAAAAGCGCTTATCCTGTGGGGGTAAGAGTTATGGATAAAGCAAACAAAAACCAGATTAAAAGATTTGGTTTAAGAAAATTCGGAGTAGCTAAATTAACTATTGAAAAAGACCAAAGGTTGTTGATTGATGCCAACCGCGCTGCAAAGGTAAAAGTGACGTATAGTTTGCCAGCTCCTAAGCCAGTCGTGCCTAAGATTATCAGCTCTAAAACCATTAGTTTTTATTTAATCAATACTACCAATAAGTCAATTCCTTTAAAGATTCCGGGGGTCATGAATCCCAATCTTTCTCCCAATAGTGAAAGTAAGGTCAACCTAACCATAGGTCAAGAAATCTTTTTAAATAAAGTAGGAAGGCGGAAAAGAATACTAGTGGTAACAACAGATATCAAAAACGGTCAGAAAATTGATGTCAGTCAATTATACTGATGATTTAAAGTTCTTGAATTATTTTTTCTAGTTCTTCTTTGACTAATTTGGTATCGTCCAGTGAAGTACTATCTAGTATTTTTAAGGAAAGAGAATCTATGGTATGGACGTATTCTTCTTCAGCGTGAACAGAGTATTTGATTTCTTCCATAGTAGCTAGATCCTCATAATGGTGTTGGCGCAATCCTTCTAGAGTATTCTTTTTTTCTTCTAATCCTTCCGCCCATTGGTGGTTCTTTAAGAGCAAATTTAATTTCTTAATGGCGGTTTGATAAAATTCGGATTTAGCAAGGCGAAGGTCTTTTTCCTTTGTGAAACCTTCTAAAACTTGTTTGGATTTCTCCATATTTTTAGGTGACAGATTGGATGCATCGGATAACTGCTGATTGATTTCTTCAATATTAGACTCAATATCATTTATTTCTAATCGGTTTTGATTTAGAGCCATTAAGCATCGGTTGATGCTGCTTTGAATTTTATCAGCTATGGTAACAGGTTGGGACTTCTTGAGATATAATTCCCTTAATTTGAGGAAAAGGATAGCTAACCAAACAAGCAATCCTAGAACTACCAGGAAAAATAAAATTCGAAACATATTCTAAGGTACCTAAATAATTTCGGCTACTACAAATATACTACCCCCAACGAATATTACATCTTCAGGTTGAGCTTCTTCCAAGGCAGCCTCATAGGCTGCTTTTACCGAAAGGTACGCCATTCCTCGCAAATGATGTGATTTCGCTTTTAGTTGTAATTCTTCAGCTGGCAACCCCCTGGGAATATTAGCTTTAGCGAAATAATATTTTGCTTCTTTGGGTAATAACTGAAGGACCTCTTTGGGGTCTTTATCCTTGACGACTCCGAAAACGATTCTCAGTTTTTTAGCTTGGATTTTTTGTAATTGATCTATTGCAAAACGGATACCCGACTCATTATGAGCACTATCCATAATGACCAAAGGGTTCATCTTTTTGATATCCCACCTCCCAATTAGTTTACTGATATTTTTAACATCTTGTAAGGCTAATTGCAAATCCTCAAAGGAGACTGGTAAACGGGGCTGCAAGACTTCAATCGACTGCAGGACGGTTTGAATGTTCCTTTTCTGATAGGAACCCATCAAATCTGTGGTGAGGGTTGAGAAACTAAAATCCTTTGGTTGGAGAATTTTATACCCTGTTGAAATCCCATCATTATGATCAATTGGGGTGATATCGAAATTTTGACTGGCAAAACTAATTTTAGATTCTAATTCTTTGGCCTTTTGGATAAAAACTGGTGCCGTTTCAGAATGATATTCCCCGATCACCACTGGAACGCCCTTTTTGATGATACCAGCTTTTTCTCCGGCAATGGCTTTCAGTGTATGGCCCAGTTGAGCCTGGTGGTCAAAACTAATATTAGTGATTACGCTCAGAAGGGGAGTAATGATATTGGTGGAATCTAATCTTCCTCCCAAACCAGTTTCTATAATAGCAATATCTACCTTTTCTCGCCTAAAATACTCAAGGGACATGACCACGGCCAATTCAAAAAAAGAAGGACGGATATCTAAATTTAAGTTGCGATAATGGTCGACAAATTCTACTACAAAGTCTTTGGGGACTAATGCTCCATTGAGTTTGATTCTTTCGCGGAGATCGCGATAATGTGGAGAAGTATAAAGGCCTGTTTGATATCCAGCTGTTTGATAAATAGCGGCCAGCATGTGGGAAACCGAACCTTTGCCATTAGTACCGGCAACGTGGATACAGGGCAAATGATGATGTGGATTACCGAAGGCATTTGCCAATGCCAAAGTCTTTGATAGATCCAATTTATGTGGTATGACGCCTACCCTAGAGAACATAGGCAGTTGGTCATAAAGAAATTGAATAGTTTGTTCGTAGTTCAATTTTTCCGATTTAGACGCGGCAAAAATAGTTGATAGCCGCCTCATTCCCAATGGAAAAAAACTTTAATTCAATTTAAATTTATAGGTAATCGTTCCGCATTGTTTTTCGGCATCACCAGCTAAAAACTTCCACTTTCTTGAGTTGTCAGTGGCAATTTTGACCAGTAAAGGATCATTAGTGGTAGAACCCACTTGGGTAAAATCAGCGCTTATAACCTCTCCAGCTTTATTCACACACACTCTAATTACCACAGTCCCTTCTTTTTGAGATTTATCCGTAATCTCAGGTATTTTAACCACTCCTCTATCGCCTAGTCCACCTCCAACCATTCCGCTTCCAGTGCTGATACCTTGCAAATTATCAGCATTAGGATCGCCATTTGGATTACCTTGATTACCCGGTCGGCCAGTTTGACCACTACCAGCATTTCCGCTAAAGAGGCCGCCAATTTCACTCTTAGTTTTCTCTGCATCCGCTTGAATTCTGGCCTCTTCTTCCGCTTTTATTCTGGCTGCTTCTTCTTCCGCAACTCGCTTGGCTTCCTCCTCTGCTTCTCTTTTTCTAGCGGCTTCTTCCGCTTCCTTTAGTTTCTGATCTTCTATTTTCTTTTGAGCCAGCGCTATTTCTTCTTCAGCAGTAAGTCTGGGTTCTTCTTCTTGTGGGGGTGCCTTTTCTTCTGCTGGTTTGACGGGTATGGGTTCTGGTTTTTGTTCTTTTGGTCGTTCAGGTGCAGGAGCAGGCGGTGGTGGAGTTGCACGCTGAACGCCACTTCCCACATCAGGTTGCCCAAGGTTAACTAAAATACCTTTTTGACCAGGGGGAGGTACGGGAAAGGAAAGCAAAGGAAGGAGGGCTAATAAAATCAAAAAAATATGGATGAAAAAGCTGATCAGCCAACTTTTTCTCTTGTCTTTTTTTGCTTCTTTTTCAAATATAAATTCCATTCTCCAGCTATTTATTGAGGTACATCTAAAATAGCATTAATATTCAAACGCATAGCAATATCCATGACTGCCACTACATGTTCAACAGCTACTCCTTCTAGCGGTTTGATACCTATATTTAGTTTTTGGCCAGTTTCTTTTACCCTAGCTGCGAGGACAGCTTCCAGCCTTTCAGCAGATATATTTTTCCCGTTTAAAAATAAGTTTCCACCATCAGCTACTGTAATTCGGTCAATTTTACCTTGAATTTGGGTTTTACTTTGAGCAGAACCCGGAAGTTTAAGGTTTAACGCATTAGGAGCAACTAAGGAAGAGGTTAACATAAAGAATATGAGTAACAGGAAGATGATGTCTGTCAAGGAAGACATACTAAAATTGGCATTTACTTTATTTCTTCTCTGTATTTTCATTAGTTGTTATTAAGACTTCCTTTACTCTATTTCAAGTTTATTCTTTCCTCCTATACCCCATCTCCTTACCTAATATTTTTATCCGTTATTCTTACCACCTATTTTATCAATGCTTATTTAATCCCCTCCCCCACAACATTTTTTATTTAGGTTGAGTAGCAATAATCGCTTTTAATTTAAGTTTGTTGGCCACCTGCATTACCTTTAGCACATAATCAAAAGAGGTACCCTCCTCCGCCACAATAGTAACGACCGCTTGATCTATAGTTGTCATTCCATCCAGCACCTTTCTAATTTCAGCTTCTAATTGTCTAGCTGGAATAATTTTATTATTGATACTGTGTTCTCCTGATTTTTCAATCACTACGACCAAGGACGTAGCTGCAACGGTTTTGGTATCAGACTTAGGTAATGGAAAAGGTTGAATCCTAACCAATGTAGAGGTTAACATGAAAAAAATCAGTAAGAGGAAAATAATGTCTGTCAAGGAGGACATAGAAAACTCAGCACTGATTTTATTTTGTCTTTTAAGGGCCATTCGAATCAATTAAATGGTAGGTTCTTGCAGCAAATCCATAAACTCAACAGTTGTTCTTTCCATTTTAAACACTACCTTTTCCACATTGGCAACTAGAATATTATATCCGACAAAAGCTAAGATTCCGATAAACAGTCCCATTGCTGTAGTGATAAGGGCTTGATAAATTCCTCCAGCTAGTACATCAGGAGTTACATTTTGCTCGGTAGCCATTCTATAAAAGGCTATGATCATCCCCGTAACCGTTCCGAAAAAGCCAATCATTGGAGCAGCACCAGCAATACTAGCTAAAGTAGAAAGGTTCTTTTCTAATTTAAACACCTCCAAATTACCCACATTTTCAATGGCTGCATCTATATCTCTAAGTGGCTTACCGATTCGAAGCAATCCTTTTTCCACCATTCTGGCGGCTGGTGAATTGGTGGTGGCACACAAGGCTTTAGCCCCATTTATATTACCAGATTGAACATTGGCCCTGATGTTATTCATAAAGTTTTCATCAATTTTACCCGCTTTTTTAATGGTCGAATAGCGTTCAATGAAAATGGAAAGCGCAATGACAGATAAGACTACTAGCACTCCGACAATAATCATTCCCAGAGGGCCTGATTGAAGGATAACATCAAACAGACTTTGAGTTCTAACTTCAGTTAATGGCTCTAAAGTGGCCGTTTGAAATAAAAAAATGAGGGATTCAAACATGAATTATTATTTTAATGGTCTAACGTCTAAAAAACAAATTTAATTTTATCTCAATCAAAAAAAAAGCCATCCTTATATTTCGTATATTAGCGAAAATTCGCTGTAAAAACCAAATTAAATGAAAAGGAGAATTAGAAAAGCTGCTGTTTTAGGTTCTGGGGTGATGGGCTCTGGAATTGCTTGTCATTTTGCCAACATAGGTTTGGAGGTATTGATGTTAGATATGACCACAGAGTTGGCTCAACAATCTCTTAAAAAGGCCATTGCATCCAAACCAGCACCATTGTACGATAAAAATCTAGCCCAAAATATCCAAGTGGGTAGTTTGGAGAAAGACTTAGGCGAATTATCGGATTACGATTGGATTATTGAGGTAGTAGTGGAGCGGTTGGATATCAAGCAACAACTTCTAGAGCGCGTGGATGCAGTGCGAAAGGACGGCACTTTAATCACCTCCAATACCTCAGGTATCCCCATTCATTTGATGGCTGAAGGACGATCGGATGATTTTAGGAAACATTTTTGCGGAACGCATTTTTTCAATCCTCCTAGATACTTGCGACTTTTTGAGGTCATACCTACGGCTGAAACTGACCCTGAGGTGATTAATTTTTTAATGCACTATGGTGATGTTTATTTAGGCAAACAAACGGTATTGTGTAAAGATACTCCGGCGTTTATAGGCAATCGAATTGGGGTCTATGCTATGGCTAAGACCTATCAATTGACCCAGCAATTGGGATTGCGCATTGAAGAAGTAGATCAATTAACAGGACCAGTTATCGGACGACCTAAAACTGGTACTTTTAGATTGGGAGATTTGGTAGGACACGATACGGCAGTCAATGTCATTCAAGGCATCCGAAAAAACTGTCCAGATGACGAACAAGCTGCAGCCTTTGAAATTCCAGATTACCTAAATGGATTATTGGAAAAAGGATTTTTAGGGAATAAAACGGGTCAAGGTTTTTACCAGAAAACCAAAGAAAAAGATGCTAATGGGAGAACGGTGGTACTGGCGTTGGATTTAGATACGCAAACCTATAGACCTACCGAAAAGTCCTCCTTGGACAGTTTGAAGACCGCCAAGCAACAAGATGATGTTCGTCGCAAAATCAAGAGTTTATTTAACCACGAAGATAAAGGTGGGCAATTGATCAGAAAATCATTAGCTGGGCTCTTTGCTTACGCTGCCAATAGGATACCGGAGATCACCACAGCCCTCTACCCTATTGATGATGCTTTAAGGGCAGGATTTGCTTGGGAATTTGGTCCATTTGAATATTGGGACATCGTGGGTTTGCCAGAGGGAATAGCTGCTGCAGAAGCAGAAGGGGAGCAAATCCCAGATTGGGTAAAAGCGATGATTGAAAAGGGTTTCAACAGTTTTTACAAAAGAGAAGATGGGGTTAAAAAATACTATGATATTGAGCGAAAAGCCTATATTCCTATTCCGGGCGCAGATTCCTTTATTGTCCTGGATAACTATCGGGAACAAAAGCCAGTTTACAAGAATAGCGAGGTAACCGTTCACGATATTGGCGACGGCGTATTGAATCTGGAATTCACCAGTCCACATAACTCATTAGGAGAAGGGGTTTTAAATGGCATTAATCAAACCATACAATTGGCGGAGGAAGGAGATTGGAATGGCTTGGTTATCGGTAATAACGCTACCAATTTTTCCGTAGGAGCTAATTTGATGATGATTGCAATGATGGCCTATCAACAGGAATTTGATGAATTGAATTTTGCTGTTAATTTATTTCAGCAGACTATGATGCGCTGCAGATACTCATCGATACCAGTGGTTGCGGCCACTCAAGGCTATGTATTTGGTGGTGGATGTGAAATGTTGATGCATTGCGATGGAGCCGCTACTGCAGCAGAATCGTATATCGGTTTGGTCGAAGTAGGAGTCGGATTAATACCCGGTGGAGGCGGCACAAAAGAGTTTGCCTTAAGAGCCTCAGATGCGTTCTTTGAAGGAGATGTTATGGTACCTACCTTAATTGAAAAATTCAAAACCATTGCTTTAGCCACGGTGGCTACCTCAGCGCCAGAAGCTTTTCAGCATGGATATTTACAAAAGGGAAGGGATCTAGTAGTAGTCAATAGAGATCGAGCCATAGCTGAGGCTAAAAAGAAAGTTTTGAGTTTAGCCTATAACTACACCCAACCCATTCAGCGAAAAGATATAACGGTTATGGGTCGGGGCGGTATTGCGGCACTTTATATTGCGGCTAACGAACTTAAATTAGGGCATTTTGCTTCTGATCACGATATTAAAATAGCCCAAAAAGTAGCTCATGTACTTTGTGGAGGTGATTTAACTGGCGTTCAGCAAGTTTCAGAACAGTATTTATTAGATGTAGAAAGAGAGGCTTTCTTAAGCCTGTGTGGCGAACAGAAAACACTGGAAAGAATTCAGCACATGCTGCAAACCAATAAACCATTAAGAAACTAATAAAGTAATAATTTATGGAAGCATACATAATAAAAGGATACAGAAGTGCTGTTGGGAAAGCTAAAAAAGGGAGCTTTAGAAATTTTAGATCTGATGATTTAGCAGTCAGAGTGATTCAACATTTGATGGCAGATACTCCAGAATTGGACCCCAAACTGGTAGATGACGTCATTGTAGGATGTGCGAATCCCGAAGGCGAACAAGGTCTACAAATTGGCCGTCAGATTTCCCTGCGTGCATTGGGAAAGGAGGTTCCGGGAATGACGGTTAATCGTTACTGTGCCTCAGGATTAGAAACCGTTTCCATAGCGGTAGCTAAAATTAAAGCTGGAATGGGGTCTGTCTATATAGCTGGAGGTATAGAAAGTATGAGTGCCATTCCAATGACCGGTTACAAATTGGCTCCAAGTTATGAGGTAGCCACTTCGACACCTAACTATTTAGCAGGTATGGGACTAACAGCAGAAGCTGTGGCTGTCAAATATGGAATTGACCGTCAAATGGCAGATACCTTTTCCGCCCAATCTCATGCTAAGGCGGCAGCGGCCATTGAGGGGGAGAAATTCAAATCTCAGATTGTTCCAGTCGAAGTAGAACAGGTGGAAGTGGTTAATAATAAAAAGGTTTCGAGTAAACAAATAGTAGATACCGATGAGGGGGTTCGAAAAGATACTACTGTAGAAGTTTTAGGCAAACTCCGCCCTGTTTTTGATAGAAAGGGAATTGTAACGGCGGGTAATGCCTCTCAAACTTCAGACGGAGCGGCATTCCTTCTGATCGTAAGTGAAGAAATTGTCCAACAATTTAATTTACAACCCATTGCCCGATTGGCTTCGTGTTCTGTAGCAGGGGTTGATCCGCTTTATATGGGAATTGGGCCTTGTGCTGCTATTCCCAAAGCTTTAGCCAGTGCGGGAATACAACTTAAGGATATCGATCAAATTGAATTAAATGAGGCATTTGCCGCTCAAGCGCTAGCCGTAATTCAGGAAGCTCAGCTCAACCCAGAAATCGTCAATGTCAATGGTGGAGCAATCGCCTTAGGACATCCACTTGGATGTACAGGGGCCAAATTATCTATTCAATTGCTGAATGAAATGAGATCGAGAAATCAAAAATATGGTATGGTGACAGCATGTGTTGGTGGAGGGCAAGGTATCGCTGGGATTTATGAACTGTTATAAAACCCACCCTCAAAAAGTTTGATTTAGAAATGGGCGAAGCCAAAGAGGTTCACTTTTAACTTCGCCCTATATTTTTAATTTTTCTTGATTACGGTAACATCTCCTTTCAAGATGATTCCTTCTGAAATATCGAGCCGCAGCACATAATAGTAGGTCCCATGGGGCAGTTCACTCCCATCGGCTGCGGTACCTCTCCAATTATTATCATAAGGCCTTTGGGTATATACAATATCACCCCACCTGTTAAAGACTATAAATTCATTATCTGGATATATTTTATCGGGATTCTCCAGTATTTCGAAAACGAAAGCATCGTTCAAGCCATCTCCATTTGGGGTAATAGCATTAGGTAATGGAGGAGCCTCGAAATTAGGATCAAAAGGAATATCTATAAACACCGAAGCAGTATCACACAAATTCTCACAAAATTCATTACATAGGATATAAGAAAATTGGTCTTCGCCAAAAAATCCACTTCTTACCGAATATGTTACTTCTCCATTGGGATCTAAAGTTACTGCCCCTTCAATTGGGTTGCTGAAAATTGCCACAGAGAGAAAATCTGAATCATATACATCATTATCCAAAAGCCCAAGGGTGATTTCGATAGTGCCATCCACCAAAGTGGTTCCATCATCTGATGCTTTAGGGGTTTCCGCCACGAATACATTAATGGTATCACTACTGTAATCTGCACAAGAAGCTGTACTAAGAATCCATTCAAAAAGGTTAGCTCCCTCTTGCAGGGTTTGAACCTTGCTGCTTGGTTCCTCAGGAGTTAGCAGCACACCTGGTGTGCCAATTGGTACCCATCTTCCAAAGGTATTGGCGGGTAAGTTGGCATTCAATTCGTAAGTGTCTTCGCAAATTTTTAAATCATCTCCGGTAGCAGCAAGAATCAAAGATGGATCTAAAACTACGGTAACGGTATCTTCAGCCGTACACCCATTCAAGGCATTACTTACCGTCAGAGCATAGCGACCTGGAAGCGTCACACTCGGTTCCAATATAGTCGGATTACTCAAATCTCCATCAGCACTTACAATCATCCATTGATAAGAAAAATTATCCCCTTCAGAGCTGCCCTCATTCGTCAAGGTTACCGGTACCCCTTTACACGGCAAAGTAACCGTTTGGGATATACTTGCTATTGGAAAATTATTATCTGATTCTACCACAACCGAAGAGGAAGAGCTACATCCGTTGGTGGAATTGACCACTCTAAGTTCAAAAGTACCCATTTCACTTACATTCACCAGATCCTGATTTTCTGTTGGCTCGATAGTTTGCCCCTCCGTCCCTGTCCAAAATGAATTATATGGCCCCGTCACATTAGTCACCGTTGCCAAAAGCAAAACGGAATTATTAGTACAGGTAAGTATTTCAGGAGTGGCTATTTGTACTTGTGGTTGCTCAATATCCTGAGTCACGGTGACCGTATCGTAGCTGATGCATTGATTAGTTGGGTTCAATACGGTTAATACATATTGTCCCGGTTCCAAAACCTCCGTTATACTACCATCTCCTGTTTGAGGAGCCTGCCCCAATGGATTCAGATTATCCCAAGTAAATTTATTAGATGCAGCATCTATAGAAAATGCAGCCCTCAATTCCACTATGGAATCTGCACAAGTCAAAATATCTGGTGCACTGATTTCTGCTGTGGGATATTCCCTATTTTCTATCACCTCAAAGTCTTTCAAACTACTACAACCATTAACCGTATTGGTTAAGGTAGCCGTATAAATTCCAGGAGTAGTAGTAAAAATAGCCAATGAGTCAGTAGGGTCGACATTATAATTACTTTGAGATGGAACGGTCCAATCCAATTGAAAAGCAGGAAGCAAAATTGGGCTGGGTTCAAGAATCCCAAGTCGAACTTCCTCTTTAATACAATCCAAAGTCTCTTCAATCGAAATGGCAGCAATGGTTGGAACCTCAATATTTTTATCAATAAATATGGTAGTATCAGCTTTACAATAAGTATTAACATCTATTATTTCTAATCTGTAGTCACCTGCATCAACTACCTCTATATCCAACATCACCTCTTCTATCAGACTGCTTTGCCTAAACCATTTTATCGCATAATCTTCTCTTGCTCCATCTACAATCCCGGATAGTGTTACTTCAGGATGATAGCAATTAATGATTGCTGAGGAAGCAGAAATTCCAACAGATGGGAAATCAAAATCTTCCGTTACCTCAATAGTTTTGGATACGCTACAAAGGGTATTCGCTTTCTGGGTAATGGTTAGGGTATAATTGCCACCTTCGGTAAAAGTAGGGCTGAGCGTAGCAGTACTTGATATCCCAGTTGGGTTGTCAATATTCCAGTTAAAATCGTATAAATTGGGATCAAAACCAGTAGTCACCAATCTGTAATCTTCGGTATTACAATCAAGTTGAATACCATTGGGGTCTTGAGCTTCAAAATTGAAATTTAAGAAGGGATAATCAGGAGCAGGATTGATAGCGATGGTATCATAGGAGGCACACTGATTGAAATCATCAGTAACTTGTAGCACCACCATTCCCGGTTGGTTTACCGATAAACTGTTGGAATATGACAAACTAGAATCTACAGAAATCCACTGAATACTCAATTGGCCCCGGTCTGAATTAGCCATAGAGCTATCACTATTAAGCGTTATGGTTTCTCCACAAATTATCGTGGTATCCATTCCTCCATCCACAGTAGGGTAAATACGACCTTCTTCAACTACAACGGTATCCTTTCCAGAACATCCCGTTGTGGTATTAAATCCGGTTATAATATAGGTTCCAGCCTCGGTCACATCAAGACTTTTGCTTTGCTTTTCTTGAGTAGAATAATTTTGCAATAAAGTATTAGGAACACTACTCCAAAGAAAACTACTGATTTCATCTTCCCCATTTTCACTGATCCCGCTTCCGGTTAGCGTTAAAGACGAATCCGAACAAAAAATAGTTTGGTCTGAACCTGCAAAAATAGAAGGAGCTGCTGAAGCAATAATTTGAACTGTATCGCTAACCACGCACTGGTTTATAGAATTGGTGGCCTTAAATATATACTCACCCGGTTGCAAAATCGAATGAGAGGTACCATTTGGATTTAAAATTTCACCCTCCAAATTAGACCAAGAGTAATTGTAATCAGGGCTGCCTCCAATGACACTACCCATTAATGTATATTGCTTTTGACAAGGAATGATATCATCTTCACCGGCATTTACAACGGGTAAATCACTCGAAATGGTTATTTCAATAGTATCCAGTATAGAGATATCTCCACCCTTTATTTTATTAGTTATTAAGACGATATAACTTCCTTCTTCTACATTAACTAAAGTAAAAGGATCATCGCTTTCTTGATTAGGTATTACGATATTTCCTCTATACCAATACACATCTGGTATCAAAGAATAATATTCTACATCTATAGAAATACTACCATCTGAATTACCGGGACAAGAAACTGGATTTACTTCAACTTGAGTAATTTTAAGGACATCTTGAATACATACCCCACCACTAGAATAAACTAACGGTACGATAGTTCCATTAGATTCTACTATAGGATTAGGCATTTCATTAATTGAAATATCAGAGCATTCACCGATAGTTCCAATCGCATTATAGCATAGAGAAAAAATAATACTATCGTTAGGTATAGATAATGGTTGGTCCATTAAAGTTTGAAAAGTAACAGGTAAAATACCAAGAGAGGTATTGGTACTATTGGTATCAAAATTAAAACCACCATAATTTCCCATTTCTACGCTAATAAAATCTAAACTCAACGGGTCCCAATTAACGGTAAACGCACTACCACTAATATCATCGAAGTCGACCACAGAGGTATTTATGCATATAGTATCATCAAAATTCACATCCTTACTTTCAAAAAAAAGTTCAAACCCTGGCGCACTCGTTACACAAATCTCCCCTCCCTGAATCTCCTCTACGGAGATGTTTTGCCCAAATGATGAAAGGGTACTAGCAAAAGGTAAAACACCGGGATTGATTAAAAGTGGAACACAATCGTTAGCCAAAGGCGCCATTGTATAACAAATAGACATAATGGTCTCATTATCAGGTACGGATAATGAATTTCCGGTTTGACTATAAAATAAGGTAAAGGTCCCATTCAAAATATCTAAGTCAATGACCTCTAAACCACTTAGTCCTTCCATTAAGACCACAGAGTCTAAAATGGCATTACCGTAATCTAAATAGAAGGAAACATTCAAACTATCAATCTCTTCAAAATTATTTACTGCAACATCAATACAATCAGATTGACCTACCTGAAGCTTGGAGTCCTCTGCTGTAAAAATTAGTTTTTCCGGTTGATTAACAGTCACCTGGCAGTTGGTAGCGTTAAAATAAATATTGCCTGAGCGATCAGA
>CALAZP010000259.1 GCA_937926355.1 uncultured Saprospirales bacterium | reverse complement strand
GAACAATTGGTGATTTCTCCCGTATCTTCATAAGAAGCAGCTAAATTGCAATAAGCTGAATTTTTTGTCAAATCCACAAAACCAGTCATAGTCGCTATAAAAGGATATCCCGTAGAAATAGGACTTGGATGTCCATTCGGCAATACCGTAATTTCATCCCCCAATTGATCGCACTCCAAATTAACGCTGTAATGTGGCAACCTTACGTCATATAAAGTGGGATTCCTAAATATGAGTTGTACTCTTGCAGTATCAGGGTCAGTTTTATTCTTTAGGTCATTAACAACATAAGTTCTTGTCAGAATACCACTTATATTTTTACCTTCGGTAAAACCATTAAATCCACCTACCTCAAGACCGCATTCATTTAACCCTTCATACCGATCGTTTATGACCACCTCCCACTCATTACAATTCTCAATAACCATTGGCATGAACCCGTGGTGATACAACATGGTATCCATTAATTCTTTAGTAATATTAAAGTGGTCTAAATCAATAAAAGAAGTATCCCTGATACCGTGTTGACTGAGCAATGTAGAAGCTGTAGCATACCAAGCAGAATCTATTTTGGCCTTAACCGAAGTCGTTCCCAAATAGGTAGCCATTTCTGAAATACTACCTCCAAAATATTGGTCCTGATTCAGTTTAACCTTTTGGTTTAAACGAACCGTAGCTAAGTCTCCACATAAAAAATCAAAATAAGAATAACTCGTATCCACTCCTAATGAATCCGACGCACTAAGATGATGAACCACAGATTGATTAACCCCAGAACTGTAATCGTTTAACAATAAGTGAACCTGGTATCTTCCACTACCAGAATAATTACCTCTGTGAGACATTAATAAGGTATATTCTTGACCAGCGCTAATTTTAACATCCATTCTAACAATAGGATTATCGTGCAATAACCAAGGGGCAAATACATCGCCTGAATCTGTCCCTGTGCCCGGCAAACTCCCAGTTGAGTTTAAGTTTAAAAACCCTAAGCCCGCTAAAGGATTGGGAATAAAAGTAGATTCTCCAAATGCCAAAAGATTATGACATGGATTGTCTGAGTCAAAACCCCCCTTTCCATAAACCGCCAAAACGGGATCAAAACCGGGCTCAGAACTGCCGGTATTAAGATAAGACGATGCGAATAAAGTCAAAACTCCATCACTAGAAGCAGTAAACCTTATAGTATCGTATTCTTTAGCCAAAGAATTAGGCCAAGTAAAACTAGAATCTGGGTGATTCGAGCTTTGCCAACACGACCATTGCTGAGGGTAAAATACCGCATCGGAAGATCCCGCATCCAAAGAGTCATCCCACGTTGCATATTCTACCATCTTATAAGTGCCATACTGCATAAAAACGGCACTATCCCTTGGATCATAAGATTCAAATGCCTGAATTTCACTTGCTGGCGTTTTCCACCCAACAAAAGCAGGATCTATTTTATCCTCAGATCTAAAAAAATTCCAACAAAATAAGTCCCATGTACCATCACCCTGCTCCACATATACCCCATACATCCAAGTACTATTCTCTCCAAAAAAAACTGCATCCTCATCCGAAACACTCAACAACTTTCCCGGAAGTTCACTTGAAGACACCACCACCTTACCATTTCCAACTAGGGAGGTAAATTGGCTTACATCTTCACCTATTAATACCATATCTAAAGTAAGCTCCCCTTTGCATTCCTCATTTAATGGAACAATAAAATTTTCCGCACATGCATAGGTGTTTGAAGCGACGGTTACGTTTGCCCTTGTAAAAAGAAATAAAAGGGCGATTGGGATCATGAAATTTCTCATAGTATCGGTTTTTATCGAAATAACCATTTATAGATGACTTTAAAATCAATTTAATTGTAGCATAAATTGCAGTGCAACAACAATGCCAAAAAAGTCGTCTTGCGGTTTTTAAAAACCAATTTTCAACTATGACTATACACATGAAAAAAAGAAAACGAAGGGTTTCCTTCAAGATGGGTGTTCAGTCATTGAGATTATGATGAAACAAATATATGAAGTTTTTCTCATACAGAAAAAATATTTTTGAATCCGCTTAAATTTTATCGGGATTGCTGAAATTGTGGGGAATGATAAATAAAGCTTTTATTAAAGACATCCTTTTTTCTAACCTCTATATTGCTATTATTAGCCTTATAGGTTTCTGGAGGTCATCTGAACTTTGGAAATTGCAGCTTTCATCTAATTCATTTTATGTAGTATTCTTCTCCACCTTCTTTATTTATAGCTTTAGTAGCCAATTATCCCCATCCAACAACAACACAGTCAAAGGTTATTGGAATTTAACTCATCCAAAATGGTCCAAATTTGGATCCATCTCATCTAGCCTAATATTACTGATTTTGTTTTTTAGCTCTCCTAAAATATTCCTTCCGCTAATACCTATTGGATTGCTCACTGTTTACTATTTATATAGTTCAACAGGAGGATTTTCCTTTCAAAAGGGCTATTTCAAAACTTCTATTCTTTCCCTCACTTGGTGGTATGTTCTCGATATTTATCCTTTGATTTTAAGTAATACTAACTTTCAACCCTACCAATTAGGATGGCTTTTATTGGATTGGGCATACATTCATTTAATTTGTTTTTATTTTGACCATAGAGATCATTCTATAGAAAATCAACCCTTTTTAATTTTTAATCAGCATCAATTTCCTTTTTTAGTGCCATTAATCTGTGGGGGTTGCTTTTTGATCGGGGCTTATTTCTTTATTGCAGGGCCAATTGTATTCCACTCATTTCTTATTTATAAATCATTTTTGTTTTTTTTCCTTTTGGCAACTTATCCCATTTCTATTTCCACTCATTCATATTATTGGTTCTATTTAATTTTAGATGGTTGTCTTGCCTTGGACGCTTTTTATTTTTGGTATTTTTGTAAGTAAATTGGTTTACTATGGAAAGCATAATTAATTATTTTGAATCCATCCCATCTTTACATAGATCGTTGATTCTTGCAGGCGGAATTTCATTTTTCTGGATGTTGGAATTAGGGTTGCCCCTGTTTAATTTTAAGTACCATAAATGGAAACACGCACTAATCAACTTCTTTTTTACGCTAACCACCATATTAATTAATTTTGTACTTGCCTTCTTGCTCATAGATATTAGTGATTGGACTCAAGCTCAAAATTGGGGCGTTTTATCTCTTTTCACAGAAAAAAATACCTGGATTTATGCCCTAGTTGGATTAATGGGTTTGGATTTAATTGGAGCATATTTCGTTCACTGGGTTGAACATAAAGTTCCATTTATGTGGAAGTTTCACCTCATTCACCATTCTGATATACATGTAGATACGACCACCGCTAATAGACATCATCCAGGCGAAAGTATTTTTAGATTTCTTTTCACCATGCTAGCTGTATTTATTATGGGGGCACCTGTATGGCTTATCATGCTCTACCAAGGGCTATCAGTCGTCCTCTCCCAATTCAATCACGCAAATATTAAATTACCGCAAATGGCTAATAAATTGTTGAGTGCTATTATTGTCACTCCTAATATGCACCACATCCACCACCACTTTAAATTACCTCAAACTGATACCAATTACGGTAACATCTTCTCTATTTGGGATCGAATATTTGGCACCTACACTATAATGCCACAAGAAAAAATTCAATATGGTATCGATACTCATCCAGAGAGCAGTGCACATAGTAATGTGAAAAGGATGCTAAAAATCCCGTTCGAAAAAAAGAGAACACCTGGCAACTAGTTATTTAGTAATGGGCTCACTCAATATACCTAACACCATTTTAACCCCTTCCTTATAATTACCCAATCTAAGATTTTCATTGGGACTGTGTTGATTGTTATCCATATTAACCGTTGGAATACCCACTGCTGGCACCTTCAAAGCATTAACAAATGGGGAAATTGGAATAGACCCTCCCATTAGTCTAATCAATATTGGGTCTTTTCCAAACGTTTTTTGAACCGCACGCCTCAGCCAATTGCCCGTTGGAGAATTGATTTCCGTCCGAAATGATTGATAGGATATTTCTGAAGTAATGGTTACCAACTCATTGTATTTCA
>CALAZP010000258.1 GCA_937926355.1 uncultured Saprospirales bacterium | reverse complement strand
TTGATTCCTTTGATTAAGGCAGCTATGGCACATCCTGGTTTTGCTTTTATCGATGTCCTATCACCCTGTGTTACTTTCAATAATACGGCTACTTCTACCAAATCTTATGATTACGTTCGTGAACATTTGGAAGCTACGGCAACTATTGATTTTGTCCCTTCTCAACCACCCATAGAAGTGAATGATCATATAGAAGGGGATTCCAAATGGATAAAATTGCATGATGGCTCTCAAATTAATTTGCACAAATTGGCAAAAGGATGGGATCCAACTAATAAAACCGCAGCGCTTCAAAAGTTACAAGAATCAAGAGCTGAGGGGTCTATTCTAACAGGTCTAATTTATATTGACCCGAATAGCCAAGACATGCACCATTTAGAGCAAACTGTAGATAAACCCCTAAATGAGCTAGGAGCTAATGAGTTAAATCCTGGAATGGAGGCTTTATCTAAAATTATGGCTGGCTATAAATAGGATTCACTGTTCGTCCATCTATTTTGACCTCGTAGTGAAGATGAGGGGCAGTGGACATACCGGAATTTCCAACATGCCCTACCATTTCGCCTCTTTGAACTTTTTGACCCTCTTGAACCGTATAATCCTGGAGCTGCGCATATAGTGTCTCTACACCATTATCGTGCTTTATCCTCACCATATTTCCATAGGTATTCTTTTTAAAAGCTACCTCAATCACCTCTCCATCTGATGTAGCCCGAACAGGTGTACCCAATGGTGCGGCAAAGTCAACCCCTTGATGAAATCTTTTCTCCTTTAAGACAGGGTGTATGCGCATGCCATAACCAGAAGATATACGATCATACGCCCCCTCTTCTATTGGTAAAATTTCAGGTAGTTTGAGGTCAGTAGTGAAAGCAAGAGACAATCCAAGAATAATAAAGATCATCAAAGAATGCTTCATAATTATCCTTCTACAATCATTAATTTAGTCGTCGCTGCCCGCTCACGGATCGATCTGGCTTCCGTATAAGCATCTGATTCCCACCAATCCTTAGCTATCTTCACCGAAGGAAATTCTAAAATAACGAAGCGTTCAGGATGCCATTCTCCTTCTAAAGTCTCCGTTTTTCCCCCTCGAACGACAAATTTTCCGCCGAACGCTTCAATTGAAGCTGGAGTTAATTTCTTATACGATTCATATAACTCTAGATCGTGAATAGATACTTCCACAATGACGTAGCCTGGCATATTTTATTATTTATTTTCTTCAATAGTCACAGAAGATTTACCCTCTAGAGCAATTCCAGTCTGCTTTTTGTATAATTCAGCATATTTTAGAGCAATGGATTTAGATTGTTTTTCCCCATTGATTTGCATCTTATCTGCAGATAATTTTAAAAGATAACTTTCTCCTTCTTGGATAAATCTATCTCGAATCAACTCTCTTTCAATTAATGTCCCTTTTTCTTTGCTCTTTAACTCAAAATGTACATCTTTAAATTTACCCTCCACTAGTTTAGCAATTTCCTCTGCCTTTAATTTAGAGATTTCAGCCTTATCTTTTACCATTTCCTGAAAATCTTCATCCTCCACCATCATCTTAATTTGATAAATCTTCTCTTTTACCTCATCCATTCCTTCAGCAATTCCATCTTCTATCCAAAGAAACTTTCCGCCTTCAATGATCTTAGGTTCCATTTCAGTTGATCCCAAATCTATTTTTTCTCCATTGATAATGATAATTTCATCTTCCCCTTTTTCTACATCCATTTCAATTTCAAAAGTTCGCTCTTCACCTAAAATTTCCTCCTCATCCTTTTCTACCCTTACCTTGATCATTTTTTTGCCATCAAAGTCATCCACTTGTTTGCCGTTGATAATAATGATCCTTTCATTATCGTCGTTTATTTTTACTTCAACGGATCGAATACTATCAGCCATATTTTCTGGGTTAGCTGCCTTAACTTTTATGGTCTTATTGATTATTTGTTTGCCATTTTCGTCGATAGTAGTATCCATTACCACCTCCCTCTCAATTACAGTTTGAGCAGCAATCTTAGAGGTTAAAGCAAACAAAATGCACACCGTAAATAGGCCGATGGTTCCAGTTCTTTTCATGTTTATTTATTTTATTCTAAGGACAAAGCTATTCAAAAAAGGTTGCTTCTCTTGAATCTGGAAAATTTTAACAAATATTTCACCTTTTCCTATTGGTTTCTAAAGGCAGCATACATCCAGACTAATTTTTCCTGTTCTCGGATATAATCGCTCATCAAAGCATTCGTTCCTTCATCGTCTGCTTCGGCAGATTGATTGAGGAGTGATCGCTGTAAAATTATAATTGATTCCAATGCAACCAGAATTTGATCGACTGCTTGATTGCCATCGGTAATGATGCCACTTTCTTTAACCATTGAATCTTTGAGATAAGTTGAATATCTGTGATCAGGAGCTTGTCCCAGAGTGAGAATACGCTCTGCTATTTCATCCATTTTCAAGAGTAAATCGTTATAGAGCTCTTCAAATTTGAGGTGTAATTCAAAGAATTTATCACCCTTAATATTCCAGTGAAATCCACGAACATTTTGATAGAAAATGGAATAATTGGCTAATAATTCATTAAGCTTTTGAGCGAGTTGGGTAGATTTTTCTTTGTCTAGACCAATCAAACTGGTAGTTTTCATATTGTTTTTGATTCAAATGTCGACCATTCGATCAACAATATCAGTGACCTGAATCACGTACCACAGAAAGTTTGGTATGTTTCATCACCATGAGGTGGCCCCTGAAGGTATTTTGCAGGAATTCCATCTTCCATATAGGGATGTGCAAATACCTTTAAGGCCTCTTCAAAATATTGAGGTTTTCCATTAACCGCCTGCTCCAGAATTTCTTCCACTATATGGTTACG
>CALAZP010000257.1 GCA_937926355.1 uncultured Saprospirales bacterium | reverse complement strand
AACGAATACGAAGCGTTTGCCAACTGGAGAAGAACAGGTTATCCTGCACTTACTCCAACAGACTATCCTGGTAATCAATCTAATAGTCAAGTTCCACGACGTTTGAGATATCCAGATTCTGAATATGGTATCAACGGAGATAACATCCAAGCAGCCATATCTAGACAAGGACCAGACGAATTTACCACTAGAGTGTGGTGGGATAAATAATCCAAAACACCTCTAATTATAAAAAAGGGGAAGCGTTTGCTTCCCCTTTTTTTATTTTAACTCCAAATAGTTGAAAGTATTCTAAAATAATCCATTCATTCGAAATGGTACTATTTAAAAATAAATAGCCGTCTTAGCATTTATTTTGCACAAGTTGCATTATAATCTATACTTAATTCTTTTCTACTTAAACTCAATTAAATTTTAGGCAGATTAAATTAAAATCTCCAATTCATGAGCTCGCTTCAAATAATAGTTTATGTTTTCTTTCACTACGATATCTAAAGGAAGATTCTGAAGGTATTCTAATTTTCTTTTTTGCAATAAATGCCTGGTCAAACCCATGATGCCTAAATACCCCTGTTGCACAGAATTTTGGTTGATGAGGAAACTGATCTTACCCTTATTTAGATAATCAATATTTGGTTGAACCAAATCGAATCCTACGGTGGTTATCGTAGGCTTAAATATTTCTCCCGCACAATCCATCAATTTATAAATCCTCGAATTGGTGACAAAAATCCCTGACAATTCTTCAGGGGATATAGGCAAACTCTTTATTTTCTCAATGATATATTCCTGATTATTGAAATCTTCTATATCTAATTTATAGATATGTATTTGATCACTGTGATTAAGCTTAAAGTAACTTCTAAATCCCTTTTCCTTCTCTTGTAAGTGCTTAGCATCTTGTAGCTTATTGTCCATATTCAAAACCAAGACATGGCTTGTTCCGATTAAATTAAAACTAATTAGTCTAGCTGCAAGAACCCCACTTTGAAATGAATCCTGCCCAATATACGCTAGAACCCCTTTAGTATTAATTTCTGTATTGATGTTTATGATTGGTATTTTATTAGCAATACATCTATCGATGAAAACCTTTCCCTGTTTGAAAATTAATGGAGCTAATAAAACGCCATTGGGATTGGATTGAATAACAGCTTGACCTTTTCTTAAAAAATCTTGCTCACTATTGGAATCAAAATAATAAAATTCAGGAACTACTCCATAATGAGTAATTTGCTGAATGGCTTTTTCCACTCCTTGTAAAGGTTGCCTCCAATAGATATCTAATTCTGGATCTGGTAAAAAAACAGCTAGTCGAATAGCCCTATTTAACGCCAATGTACTCGCCAAAAGATTGGGTTCATAACCCATCTTTTCCATTACTCCCAAAACCTTTTGTTTGGCGCCCTCGGAAACGTTTCCTCTATTATGGATGACCCTATCTACTGTCCCTGGTGAAACACCAGCCAGTTTTGCAATATCTTTAATTCGAATTCTTTCCACCAGTATCCATTATAAGGAAGAAAACTTAAATTACTATTCTTTTTTTAATAGTGCTTCAATTTTTTGTAAAAAACAATTACTGTGTTCGCACACAGTTTTAATTGTTTTCCTATATTTATCACAGAATTAGAATTTTAATTTTCTGAAATGAGACTCTCTTGGAATTAGCAATTGGCATTGATATAGGTGGCACTAGTACAAAGTTGGCTTTGATTGACAAGACTGGCCTATTTCATCATACCCATTCCTTTCCAACAATAGATAATAGTCAAGGCATCCCCTATATTGATAGGCTAATAAATCAAATAAAACCAATAATTGCCTCCTTTGAAGGAACGGATAAAAATTTATTAGGAATTGGTATTGGGGCTCCCAGTACCAACGAAAAAATGGGTACCATTGAATATCCAGCCAATCTACCTATTGATGGAATTTTACCCATTGTTAAAATTCTTTCAGATGCCCTTTCATTGCCTACTTTTTTAATTAAAGATGCTAGTGCAGCTTTGTTAGGAGAGTATTATTTTGGTAAAGGGCAAGGGCAGGAAAACTTTATTATGATAACCCTTGGTACTGGCTTGGGTTGTGGTATTATGGCCAATGGGAAAATCTTAAGTGGGACCAAGGGTTTAGCAGGTGAATTGGGACATGTTCCTGTTCACCTTTCAGATAGAAAATGTGGTTGTGGAAAGTATGGCTGTTTGGAGACATATGTTTCTGCTAGAGGATTAGTAAGAACTGCTCTAGACTATATGGCTAAAGAAATTATTGACTCCTCATTAAGAAAACTTTCATTTGATACCCTAGATGCCAAAATAATATTTGAGCATGCCAAAAGAGGAGATGAATTAGCGCTTAAAGTTTTTGAAACCACTGGAAAATTATTAGGACAAAAAATTGCAGAATTAATTACTTTACTAGAACCCTCCACCATTGTTTTAGCAGGGGGCTTAGCCGAAGCAGGGGCTGTATTAACCGATCCTATTTTAAAGAATATTGATCATTTCTTACTTCCCATGCACAAAAATTTAGTGCAGATAACCACTTCTAATCTCCCGGTTAATCATGCAGCTTTAAGTGGAGCAGCCTCCTTGACATGGCAGCATTCTAATAACAATATCCTCAGTTATACCCATCACCCTAAAAAAATCATTTAGTCATGAATCATGGCATTGAAAAATCAATTTCCAAATACCAACTAAAATCACTTGAAAAAATTCCTGCAAGAATTTGGGATGACCCTAATAATGCTTCTATTCATATTGCCCAAACCATCGCCAGTGCCATTAAAGAAAAACAATCAAAAGGAGATCATATTGTACTGGGCTTGGCCACGGGATCCTCTCCTGTCAAAGTTTATGAAGAGTTGGTAAGAATGCATAAGGAAGAACAATTGAGTTTTCGCAATGTATATACTTTTAATTTAGACGAATACTACCCCATACAACCTACAGCACCCCAAAGTTATGTCAGATTTATGGACGAAAATCTATTCAACCATATTGACATACCTAGAGAGAACATTCACATCCCTGATGGCACCTTAGCGATAGAAGATATCAGAGAATTCTGTACCGAATATGAATCCAAAATTGATGCACTAGGTGGTATTGATATTCAATTATTAGGAATTGGCCGGACAGGTCATATTGGTTTCAATGAACCAGGTGCATGGGAAAATTCAATTACTAGATTGGTGCGGTTAGATAATATTACAAGAATTGATGCCTCCAAGGATTTTCCTTCCGAAGAAGAAGTTCCATATAGGGCTATAACCATGGGTATTGCAAGCATTATGAAGGCCAAATCCATTATTGTAATGGCTTGGGGTCAACATAAAGCTAGTATGGTTCGCAAAACCCTGGAGGGTCAAATTACCCCTCAAACTCCTGCAACCTTTTTACAAAGGCATCCTCAAACTGAATTTCATATTGATAATGCGGCTGCTTCTAAACTGACTAGAAATACTGCACCTTGGTTGGTAAGCGTCTGTAATTGGGACGATGATTTGGTATGTAAAGCTGTAGTTTGGCTATCAAAAAAATTGAAAAAACCCATTCTTAAGCTTACTAACGAAGATTATGCTGAGAATGGTTTAAGTGATTTGATGCTTGATGTTGCTTCTAGTTATTCCATTAATATTAGAATTTTTAACCGCTTGCAAAGAACCATAACTGGATGGCCTGGAGGGAAGCCCAATGAAGATGATTTATACCGTCCAGAAAGAGCTGTACCTGCTCAAAAAAGAGCGATTATTTTTAGTCCTCACCCTGACGATGATGTGATAAGTATGGGGGGGACTTTTTTGAGATTGGTGGATCAGGGTCATGATGTGCATGTGGCGTACCAAACTTCTGGAAATATTGCCGTTCACGATCACGATGCGAAAAGGTTCGTTGAGTTCATGAAGGACTTTTCTGATAAATTATCATTTGAATATCCACCTTTTGATAAGGTTCATGACGTCATGACTAAGGCGATAGCTGAAAAAAGTAGCCCAGGAAAAATAGATATTCCTGAGGTTAGATTGGTTAAAGGACTAATTAGAAGAGGCGAAGCCAGAGCTGGCGCAAGATTTTGTGGATTGTCTGACGAAAAAATTCACTTTTTAGACCTGCCTTTTTACGAAACAGGCAGAAGAAGAAAAAACAATATTAGCCAAGCTGATATCGATAGGATCAAAATCTTACTGCAAGAAATTAAACCGCATCAAATTTTTGCCGCAGGCGATTTAGCTGATCCACATGACACCCACAAAGTATGTCTAGATGCTATTCTAGGAGCTTTGAAGGACTTAAAAAATGAATCTTGGATTAAGGATTGTTGGCTTTGGTTATATCGCGGAGCATGGCATGAATTCGAAATACATGAAATCGACATGACTATTCCATTAAGTCCTGAAGAGTTGATTAAAAAAAGAAGAGCCATTTTTATGCATCAATCTCAAAAAGACCGACCTCCTTTCCCTGGAGACGACGAAAGAGAATTTTGGCAAAGGGCTGAAGAACGCAATAAAAGTACTGCTCAAACATATAGAAATCTTGGATTATCTGAATATGAAGCAATGGAGGCGTTTGCCAGATATGATTTCTAATAATTATATCCTTTTGATTCTTGCGCCTATTTGATTCAATCTAGCCTCCATTTGCTCATATCCTCTATCTATTTGAGAAATATTGTGTATGCTGCTCTTTCCCTCAGCGGAAAGGGCGGCTATCAATAGTGAGACCCCTGCTCTAATGTCTGGAGAGGTCATCTCAATACCTCTAAGTGGGGAACGTCCAGCGTTTCCGATTACTGTTGCCCTATGAGGATCACACAATATGATTTGTGCCCCCATATCAATTAATTTATCGACAAAAAATAAACGACTCTCAAACATTTTTTGATGGAAAAGTACACTTCCCTCGCATTGAGTAGCTACCACCAATAAAATACTCATCAAATCAGGAGTAAAACCAGGCCAAGGAGCATCATATATAGTCATAATAGCCCCATCTATAAAAGATTGCACCACATATCTTTCCTTTTCTGGCACAATGATATTATTATTCTCCTGCTCGATATCAATTCCGATTTTTCTAAACACATTGGGTATAATACCCAGGTCTTTTATTTGGGCCCCTGTAATGGTTAGGGTAGATCTTGTCATGGCTGCCAACCCAATAAAACTGCCAATTTCAATCATATCCGGCATGATAGTGTGCTGAGTACCACTCAAACTTTTCACTCCCTCAATAATTAAAAGATTGGATCCAATTCCCTTTATTTTTGCTCCCATTTTATTCAGCATCTTACACAATTGCTGTATATATGGCTCGCATGCTGCATTATACAAATGGGTAGTCCCTTTGGCTAAACAAGCTGCCATTACCACATTAGCAGTTCCAGTAACGGAAATTTCTTCCATAAGAATATCGGTCCCCTCCAACTTGGAGGCAGAAAGCGTAAAACTCCTACTAGATGAATCATACCTAAAAACAGCTCCTAAGTTTTCCAATCCAATTAGGTGAGTGTCCAGGCGCCTTCTCCCAATTTTATCCCCCCCAGGCATAGGTAACTTTACTTTCCCCAAGCGAGCCAATAATGGGCCCAACAACATAACCGATCCCCTTATCTTTTTAGAAGCTTGAATAAATTCCGATGAATCTAAAAACTGATCATCAAGCTTGTCAGCACAAAATGAGTAATGTCCTTTGGCTATCCTTTGGACGCTTACTCCCAGTCCTTTAAGTAAACTAATTAAGTTATTGACATCTAAAATCTCTGGAACATTGGTAACCTCAACTTGTTCTGAAGTTAATAAGACCGCACACAAAATCTGTAATGCCTCGTTTTTGGCACCTTGTGGAGCAATGGAACCGGATAATTTATTGCCTCCAATTACCTCGAAAGTAGTACCCTCCATATTGGTCTATTTCCTTTTCTTATTTCTCATTTTTAACTTGCCTCCTTGGTTAGAATACCCTCCTTGTCTTTTTCGTTTTCTTTGAAATCCACCAGAATTTCCATTATTGTAGTTGGGAATATTAGCTCCACTATTTAAAGTTTTATCCAGATTTACCCCCTCATCTACTACTAATTTGCCTCCGGTCATCACTTTTAAATCGTTTTTTACTACATCATCACTTACAAAATGTTCCCTATTCCAAGTCTTATAGGCCATTTTCATATATGCTGCAATAATATTGACCGCCTCCGCTTGCTTTTCTGGATCATTTTCCAGAGCAATAGCCTTTTTAATCAATACTTGAATATTATGGCCATAGTGTCTAAACCTGGTTTCAATCACTGGATAACTAACTGGCTCAGGTTTTTTTAGATGATCCTCTAGTGAAGGTATTATTCCATCTGGAGGGGTAACATCTATATCGTAATCGGCAATTCTGAATAGATGCTTCCATAGTTTTTCTTTATAGTCCTCTAAATTCTTACTCTGCGGATTCATCTGAAACATCAGGTCAATAATCTGAATCACAACTTGATACCGCTTCTTCGGATCTTCAACCGTTTTGGCATATTGAATGAGTTTTTGAACATTCCGCCCATATTCTGGCATAATTAATTCTTCTCTCGAAGAATTATACTCCATATCTGTTAGAAGCATTTTTATAGTTTAATATTCTTAAAAAATCAATTAAAATTGGGTGTAAGCTACTCTCAACTTTATCCCATAATTAGGATGCGAAGCAGAATAAAATATACCCCTCTCGGCACTTTCTCTTTTGGGGAAAATAGATAAAATAACTTTTGTATCGCCTAGACCATTTGCAACAGATTGCACATGAGCAGTCACATTCATATTGTATGAACCAGGTTGACTTTCATCCCCTGGAATAAAAACTCCACCAAAGAATGAGTCTAAATTAGTAGAGCCAATCTGTATATCTTGAATAGGTAATAATTCTCCATTTTCCTCTGTGGACAAAACTATTCTTTCAGGATACCTAAATAATGAAGTATCATTATCCGGATGATTAGCTACAAAAAGTTGAATTTCAGCCTTATTAATTATAGCATTTTTAAATTCTTTAGCAAAAGAAAAATCCAATTCAATGTCTGTACCCGACATACCTTCAACAAATAGCAGCGTATCTAAATTTTGATTGATCGCCTCCCCAATTAAAGCAGATTCATATTCGTTCTCATATTGTACTGCCTTTACACTAAAATCATTAACTCGAAGTTGATACCTATTAATTATGGTATCCTGCGTACTGTAGTAAATGTAAATACCAGCCCTACCAGTAGAAAGATCAAATCCAAGTAAAGATGTTCCATTTGTAGACTTGGGTCTCACCATTATTCCATTTAAAGACTCCAAAAACCTCGCATCCGAATCGTAAGTCGAAGGATCTAATTGCATAATTTGATTTCCAAAAGCCTCTGATAAAGGTATTTTTATATGCGGATAAAAACTGGTATCAGCTACTCCGGAAGAATAACTTAATAATGGAAGACTGTCTGGACTATATTGAACCAAGGAGGACCCAATTGGAACCTGATTATATGCTGGATTTAAATTGGAATAATAAATTTGTGTTCTATCTAATGGCTCAACCAGTTGGAATACCTCTACTTCAAAAGTAGCAGCAGAGTCTCCCACCCATGGATTAGATGCATGAAAAGGCAACAGTAAAAAAATTTCTTCTAAAGTACCTTCGGTAAAATCTGGCGTGTAATCTGGTCTGGTTTCCACATAAAGACTGGCGTAATTTTTCCCAAATAAATTATCTTGATAGGAGCCTAAAAAATATATATTGAGTTGTTCTGAAAGAGAAGGTCCGTAAGTGCTAACACTATCTACCTTAATGGTTTTAGCTGGCATCTTAATATCATCCACATACTCAACTGTGGTGGGATTAGATTCTACTATGCCTCCCCCCAACGTTAAGGGATCAGAACAGGAGTTTAAAATAAATAAAAAGGTTATAACGAACCCACCCCATTTGTTAGGATCTATTGATAAGACGTGGTGTAAAGACATATTTGCTCTTCCGAAAAATTAAAAATTAATGCAAATAAAAGGAAAATAAACTAGTCAGAAACTTCCTCCCCTAACAAAGATTTATAGAAATCCATATACTTCGATAAATCTAACGAACCTTCGTTTAGCAAACGAGGTTTGTCGGGATAATCCATTCCCAACTGTGCTAAATCATCAAGGGTAGCACTCCCCTGAACTATTGCATCCGCAAATGCCCCAGCTCCTTTATGTAACGCTAATTCAGAACCTTGAAAATAGACCTCTAAATCTTCTTTTTTCAAGTTGTTAATTATGGCTTTTTCACTAAAAGATTCTGATACTTTGGGATCAATACAACTATTATAAACCGAATAAACCGTTTTTACTTTTTGAAAGAGTGGTTCGCTCTTGTAGGCAGTTTTAAGATATAAAGGAACCAAGCTGGTTAGCCATCCATGACAATGAATGATATCCGGAGCCCATCCAAATTTTTTAACCGTTTCCATTACTCCTTTACAGAAGAAAACCATTCGATCTACATTATCATTGAATGATTTTCCTTTAGAATCTTCAAAAATGGCCTTTCTCTTAAAAAAATCCTCATTGTCGAGAAAGTAAACTTGCATTCTAGCCTCTGGCAAAGAAGCTACTTTTATGATTAAAGGATAGTCATCATCATCTACAATGATATTCATCCCCGATAACCTTACTACCTCGTGCAACCGATGACGCCTTTCATTAATCAACCCATACCTGGGCATAAGGATCCTAATTTCCATTCCATTTTCCTGAATATGTTGAGGAAGCTTTCTGGCAATTTCAGATATCTCATTCAGGGCGGTGTAAGGCTGCATTTCCTGAGTAACGATAAGTACTCTGTTCTTACTCATAAGTTTCTAATCTTTGTCAAAAAGAAAAAGTGAATAGCCCTCTACTTTAGTCCGCAAATATAAGAAAAAAGGCTAAGATATTTTAGTTTTGCAGGTTTATGACCTTATAGGTCCATTATTAATGCTTTCTATTTCAGTTTAGTTTTAACTTTAAGTGCAAAAAAACTCTCTTATGTGGGTATTATTGTCCAAAATACACAATCCCCTTTGGATTAGCTTGAAAAACCTGCTGAAGTTTTTTGTTTTCCTTGGAACGGGAGTAGGGATTTTATATTTGGTATACCTCAATCAATCAAAGGCCTATATAGAAGAATGTGCACAAAAAAACATCCCCGCTGAAAATTGTAGTTTACTAGAAAAGGTACTATCTGATTTTGCTTCGGCGAATTATTGGTGGATTTTGATGGTATGGATAGCATTTAATCTGAGTAATTGGAGTCGGGCAATGCGTTGGAAAATGTTATTGAAACCACTCGGTTATACTCCTAGAATCCTCAATTTATTTATGTCTATAATCATAGGTTATTTTGCCAATTTAGGCCTTCCAAGAATGGGAGAAGTATTGCGGGCGGCGACTATTCAACAATATGAAAAAATACCTTTGGAAAATGCTATCGGCACCATTGTTACTGATAGAATTACGGATGTAATTTGTATACTACTCATTACAGGGTTAGCGGTTCTTTTGGAATTCGACACCTTTTTGACTTTTTCTAGTAATTATGTAGATGTATCTGGCAAATTAAATACCTCCTTCGTATTGTTGGGTATGGTAATTGTCGTAATAGTTGGATTTGTAATATTGAGACAATTTTGGGTATCGGAAAGATGGAAAAACCATTCACTAATTATTAAGGTAAAATCCTTTATTGAAGGCTTCAAATCGGGAATTTTATCTATATCCAAACTAGAAAATCCAGGTTGGTTTCTTTTTCATACCTTCAACATCTGGCTGATGTATTTTACCATGACCTATTTTTGTTTTTTTGCTTTTTCACCTACCGCTCAATTAGCACCGGTGGTCGGCTTAGTAGTTTTTGTTTTTGGGTCTTGGGGTATTGTCATACCCTCTCCTGGTGGAATGGGAACCTATCATTTTCTTGCCCAAACAGCTTTAATGATGTATGGAGTTAGTGGAGATGATGGTTTTTCTTGGGCAAATATCTCTTTTTTCTCCATTCAAATAGGAGCTAATGTTTTCTTAGGATTACTGAGTTTACTTATTTTACCAATTTACAATAAGCAATATTCTAAATCTATAAATTGAATCAGTGAAGTATTTTGACGCCCTCAAATTAAAAATCATGTCACTGGCCCAATTGGTTGACACGCGAAACCAGTGGGCACTCGATAAAAAAAAAGTAGTTTTTACCAATGGGTGTTTTGATATTCTACATTTTGGTCATATTCATTATTTAGCTGATGCCGCTGATTGTGGAGACAAATTGGTGGTAGGATTAAACAGTGATTCTTCTGTTAAAAGGCTTAAAGGTCCCACCCGGCCTATCAATGATATAATGACTAGAAAATTAATTTTAGCAAGCTTATCGTTTGTAGATGCAGTTATAATTTTTGAAGAGGAAACTCCTCTTAAATTAATCCATCAAGTAACTCCGGACGTTTTGGTAAAGGGAGGTGATTGGAATCCATTGCAAATTGTGGGTTCGGATTGGGTCCTTCAACATGGAGGCAAGGTACAATCACTTCCATTTGTCAAAGGATATTCCACTACTTCAATAGAAACTAAAATTAAAAATAGTTAATAGCCTTAAAGATGAGTAACCAATCCATTAGAGATTTGTGTCTTTATTTAGAAGAAATGGTCCCTTTGTCCATTCAGGAATCTTACGATAATTCGGGGCTATTGGTTGGTAGCCAAAATGATATCATTACCGGAATCTTAATCTGTTTGGATTGCACCGAAAAAGTCATTCAAGAAGCCTTGGCACTTAATGTAAATACCATTGTCTGTCATCACCCTATTATTTTTAGCCCACTAAAAAGACTGACTAATCAAAACTATACCCAGCGAATTGTAGCGAAAGCGATAAAAAACAATCTCCATATTTACGCGATACACACCAATTTAGATAATTATCTAATTGATGGGGTAAATACCAAGATTGCCAAAAAATTAAACCTAAAAGAACTAGAAGCACTTACTCCACTTTCGGGTGATTATGATTCCAATTCTTTTGGTGCTGGAATAGTTGGCAACCTTAGTGTGCCAATGGAAACAAATACTTTTCTTGAATTCTTACAACAAAAGATGCAGACTCCTTTGATACGCCACACTTCTATTGTACAAGAAAAGATTAGTAGGGTGGCCATTTGTGGGGGCTCTGGTAGCTTTTTACTTCCAGAGGCGCTAAAAAAGGACGCTGATATTTTTGTGACTTCTGATTACAAATACCATCAATTTTTCGATGCAGATAATGAAATTATCATTGCAGATATTGGACACTATGAATCCGAACAATTTACTATAGAATTGTTACATGAAATATTATCGAGGAAATTTAATAATTTTGCAGTTTATTCCACGAAAATAAATACCAACCCAGTTCAATATTTTTTTAAAGCATAACTAACCATCATGGCGGAAACAACTATCGCAGAAAAACTAAAACAACTATACCAATTACAACAAATTGACTCTCAGATAGATGAAATTGCTGTTTTAAAAGGAGAATTACCCGTTGAAGTAACGGATTTGGAAGATGCCATTGCCGGATTGGATACCCGAATCGGAAAATTACAGGCACATCTTGATGATAAAAACGATGAAATTCTTGAGCAGAAAAGGCTCATCAATGAATCCGAAACTCTTATAGCCAAATACAAGACTCAATTAGACAATGTAAAGAACAATCGGGAATTTGAAGCCCTAACTAAGGAGTTACAAATGCAGGAGTTAGAAATCCAGCTTTCCGAAAAAAAAATTAAGAAGTTTGGGGAGGAAATAGAACAAATTAAAAAAAGCCTTGACAATAATAAGGAGATCAAAAAGAAGAATGAAGACAATCTGGTCACTAAAAAGGAAGAGCTCAAAGAAATAATAGCTAAGACGGAAAAGGACGAAGAAAAATTGGTCAAAGCTTCTGAAAAAGCAAGGAAAAAAGTTGAAGATAGACTGTTAAAAGCTTACGACAAAACCAGATCGTCTTATCGCAATGGTTTAGCGGTTGTAACCGTAGAAAGAAACTCTTGTGGTGGATGTTTCAATAAAATACCTCCACAGCTTCAATTAGAAATTGCGATGAGAAAAAATATCATCGTATGCGAACACTGCGGAAGAATCCTTGTAGATGAAGATATTCTAACCAAGGAAGAAGCAGTTGGATAACTATTTTCACCAGAAAAATGGTGTATTTTTGCCCGTCAATTAAAAATTTTATAACAAATAACGTACTATGGCTCAAACTTTAATCATCGTTATTCCGGTTTTCGGAGTGATTGCATTATTATTTACCTTTTGGAAATCTTCCTGGGTAACTAAACAAGATGCAGGAAATGCAAGAATGGAGACCATTGCCAAAAATATTTCTGAAGGTGCAATGGCTTTTCTAAAGGCAGAATACCGGATTTTATCCATTTTTGTATTAGCAGTTGCTGTTTTATTATTCTTTAGTGGGCAATCTGAAGGTTCCTCTCCTTTGGTAGCCTTATCATTTATAATCGGAGCAATTTGTTCCGCATTAGCTGGCTATATTGGTATGAAAGTAGCCACTAAAGCTAATGTAAGAACAACCAGTGCCGCCAGAACCAGTTTAGGTAAAGCATTGGAAGTAGCTTTTGCAGGAGGATCAGTAATGGGACTTGGGGTGGTTGGATTAGGTGTACTTGGCTTAGGTAGTTTGTTTTTTATCTATTCTAATATGGGATGGGATGTTAATAAAGTAATTACGGTAATTACTGGTTTTTCTTTTGGAGCATCATCTATAGCTTTATTTGCAAGAGTTGGAGGTGGTATTTACACCAAAGCAGCAGATGTAGGAGCAGACTTAGTTGGTAAAGTGGAAGCAGGAATTCCAGAAGATCATCCTCTCAACCCAGCAACAATTGCTGACAATGTTGGTGACAATGTTGGAGACGTTGCCGGAATGGGAGCTGACTTATTCGAATCTTATGTTGGATCTATAATTGGAACAATGGTCTTGGGTGCCACCTTTATTGGGGTAACTGGTTTTGCTGAGGACAATGCATTTTCCGGTCTAAATGCTGTTTTGTTACCCTTAATTTTGGCTGGAGTGGGCATAATCACCTCCATTTTAGGAACTTTCTTTGTAAAAGTAAAAGAAGGAGGAGATCCACAAAAAGCCCTCAACACTGGTGAATTTATTTCTGCTGCCATTATGCTTGCAGCCACCATTTTTATTGCCAAGTGGATGCTGCCTGATGTTTGGTCATCCGCTGGAACTGAATACTCCTCAACAGGAGTCATTCTCTCTGTGGTATTTGGGCTTGCCGCCGGTCTAATCATCGGTCTTATCACGGAATTTTATACAGGTACGGGAACTAAACCCGTTCAGGGAATTGTAAATCAGTCTATTACTGGTTCAGCTACTAATATTATAGCAGGTTTAGGTGTAGGCATGCAATCAACTGCTATACCCATTGTAATTCTTGCTGCTGCGATAATTGGCGCATATGAAATGGCTGGATTATACGGGATTGCTATTGCAGCAGTTGGAATGCTTTCCAATACTGGTATCCAACTTGCCGTGGATGCTTATGGTCCTATTTCCGATAATGCAGGAGGAATCGCTGAAATGGCAGAATTAGACAAAGAAGTTAGACAAAGAACAGATAAGTTAGATGCTGTTGGAAATACTACTGCAGCGATTGGAAAAGGTTTTGCCATTGGCTCAGCTGCGCTTACAGCCTTGGCCCTATTTGCAGCATTCATGACTGCAGCGGGAATAGATACTATTAATATTGCAAATCCACAAGTAATGGCTGGATTGTTATTAGGTGGTATGTTGCCCTTTTTATTCTCTTCCTTAGCGATGGGAGCAGTTGGTAGAGCAGCTATGGATATGATCCAAGAGGTCAGAAGACAATTTAAATCTATTCCTGAATTAACTGCAGCGCTTAATGTGATGCGTAAGAATGAAGGTTCAGAAATGAAAGATTGGTCAACCGAAGACCAGGATACTTTCAGGGCCGCAGATGGCAAGGCAGAGTACAGTAAATGTGTAGAGATTTCTACAAAAGCCTCTATCAGAGAAATGGTTATTCCAGGTTTAGTCGCTGTAGCTTCTCCAGTAGTTACTGGTTTTGCCGGAGGCGCAGAAATGTTAGGTGGATTATTAGCAGGAGTAACCGTAACTGGCGTTCTAATGGCCATTTTCCAATCTAATGCTGGAGGTGCATGGGACAATGCCAAAAAAATGTTTGAAGAAGGAGTTGACATCCAAGGAGAAAAATATTATAAAGGTTCAGAGCCTCATAAAGCAGCAGTTGTTGGAGATACAGTTGGAGATCCGTTTAAGGATACTTCAGGGCCTGCTCTTAACATATTACTCAAATTAATGTCAGTGGTGGCACTTGTTATCGCCCCTTTACTTTAATTGAAAAAAAAATATTAAAAAAGGGCTGCAATTTGTGGCCCTTTTTTTGTTAGCAATAGGTTAAAGTGGTTTTATAATTATTTTGATTCAAACATATTTCCTCAAAAAGCCATTATATTTATTTGGCTTAAAAAAAAGCCTTATTAGAATGTCCAATAATTTAGGAATAAAAAAATCGATTATGAGATACGGAAGACCTATATTTTTTTCTGTAGTAACTTTTGCTTTTGTCCTTTATGCGTTTATACCGAGACCTCAAGAGATAGATAAAGAAGCCGTATTAATTCGTGCCATATTAAGTTACCTTTCTCAATTGCATTACCAACCTAAATCCATAGACGATAATTTTTCAGCAGATTTATATCATTTATATTTAGAACGATTAGATGGAAGCAGAAGATTCTTAAACCAAGAAGATATTGCCCGATTAGAGGTTTATAAAAATCAATTAGATGATCAAGCAGGTCAAGGCACTTTCGAATTTTTTGATTTATCATCAGATTTACTTGAAAAGGGAATAGAAAAAGCAAAAGCTTTTTCAGAAGAAATCTTGGAAAGTCCAATTCCGTTAGATCAGGAGAAAGAAATAGAATTAGATCCAGATAAAAGAGGATATGCTAAAGATGATATCGAACTAAAAGCGTTTTGGAAAGACTACCTGCAATATCAAGTATTGCTTCGTCTGGAAGAAAAAACTCGAGATAGCCTAATAAGTAATCTCGATTCATTAGAGCAAGATAGCAGAAGTAAAGTTCAAGAAGTATTTGATGGCTATTTCACAAGAATCCAAAAAATTAGGAGAGAAGATCGATTGAGTCTTTACTTAAATTGTATAACTAATATTTTCGATCCGCACTCCACCTACATGAAACCCTTCGATAAAGAACAGTTTAATATCAGAATGTCTGGTAAATTTGAAGGTATTGGTGCCCGATTGTCTTCTGATGGAGAAACCACTAAAGTGGCAGAAATAATTGTTGGAGGAGCTGCCTGGAGGCAAAAGGATTTAGAAAAAAATGATGTCGTACTAAAAGTTCAACAGGAGGACAGTACGGAAGCTAAAGATATCGCTGGAATGGTTCTTGACGATGTGGTTCAATTAATAAGAGGACCAAAGGGAACTAAAGTAACGCTTACGGTAAAGAAAGTAAGTGGCGATATTCTAGAGATTCCAATTGTCAGGGACGTTGTTGAATTAGAAGAAACTTTTGCTAAATCTTTAATTCTAGAGGGCGAGCAGAATGGTGAACAATATGGTTATATCTATTTACCTAGCTTTTATGCTGATTTCAATGATAGAAACGGAAGATTTTGTTCTGATGACGTTGAAAATGAAATTGAAAAGCTAAAGGCTGCTAATGTCAACGGTATTATACTAGATCTTAGGTATAATGGAGGAGGCGCATTATATGAAGTAGTTGATATGTCTGGTTTATTTATTGAAAAGGGGCCAATTGTTCAAGTAAAAAATAAAAGAGGTGAGGCCGAAATCATAGAGGATAAAGATCCTTCCGTAGCTTATGACGGTCCTCTTGTAGTTATGGTCAATACAGGAAGTGCTTCTGCTTCTGAAATTCTTACTGCAGCTCTTCAAGATTATAATAGAGCAATCATTGTAGGTAGTAAATCTACATTTGGTAAGGGAACCGTACAAAGACCTTACGATTTAGATCGGTCTATGCGCGGTAATGAAGAAATTAAACCTTTAGGCGCAATTAAATTAACTACCCAAAAATTTTATAGAATTAATGGTGGGTCTGTTCAACTTAAAGGAGTAACGCCAGATATCATTTTACCAGATAGTTACCATTATATTGAAACTGGTGAAAGAGAAGACGAATTTGCCATGAATTGGAGCGAAATTGACCCTGTGCCTTTCAATCAATCAGTCTATACTCTTGATAATAAAGAACTTGTTATTAAAAAATCAAACGAAAGAATTACTAATCATCCAGTATTCAAAGATATTTTAACCAATGCAACTTGGCTTAAAACACAAGAAGAAGCATCCGTTTTTCCTCTTGATTTGGAAAAATTAAAACAATACGAAAAAGATAGAAGAGAAAAAGCTGAAGCTTTTAAAAAGTCTTTTGAAGCGGTCTTCATTGAGAATATTTATAATATACCTAGCGATTTGACCTTAATCGAATCTGATGAGTCCAAAAAAGCTAGAAATGAAGAATGGATAAAAGCGATTAAAGGAGATGTGTATATTGCTGAATCCTTGAATATTTTAAAAGATTTAGTGAGCATTCAGAATTAAAGCATAGTGATTTACCTTTCACTAGACCACGTCAATAAATCATACGGAGAAAAATTGCTCTTTAGTGATTTGAACCTTCAAATTGCTAAAGGACAAAAAATTGCTCTTGTCGCAAAGAATGGATCTGGAAAGTCCACATTAATGCGGATAATTACTGGAGAAGAAGGGCCAGAGGGCGAAAACAGCAAAGTTTTCTTGCACAAGGAAGTTTCTCTTGGATTTTTGCCACAGGAACCACATTTTGACACCCAACATTCAATATTGGAGGCAGTATTAGATTCTTCCAATCCTGTAATTACAGCCATTAGAAATTATGAAAGTGCCTTACTGATTCCGCCTCAATCAGATGCTGAATTTCAAAAAATTATGCTCGCCATGGACGATCATAAGGCTTGGGAATTAGAGAGTAAAATCATGGAAGTCTTATCCAAACTAAAATTGTTTCCATTAGATAAACCAGTGGTGCAATTATCGGGAGGGCAACTTAAAAGATTAGCACTTGCCAAACTCCTAATTGAGGAACCAGCTTTTATGATTTTAGATGAACCCACTAATCATTTGGATTTAGATATGGTAGAGTGGCTTGAACAATATCTCTCTCAACCTAACCTCACTCTATTTATGGTGACCCACGACCGTTATTTCTTGGAGCGGGTCTGCAATCAAATTATTGAATTAGATGAGGGATACCTCTATAGGTATTCTGGCAATTACGGACAATATTTAGAAAAAAAGGCCCTTCGAAAAGAAAATGAAGCAATTACACTAGAAAAAAATAGAAAACTTTACAAGAAAGAATTGGAGTGGGTAAGAAGAATGCCTAAAGCTAGAGGAACTAAAGATAAATCAAGAATTCAGGCCTTTGAAGCAGTGAAAGATAAGATTAGTGGTTCTAGCAAGGATGATTCCATACAGTTACAATGGAAAGGGCAAAGAATTGGAAAAAAAATTATTGAGCTCCATCAGGTTTCCAAAAAATTTGATGAACACATCATTTTGAAACCCTTCAGCTATAAATTTTCTAAAGGAGAAAGAGTGGGGATTATCGGGCCTAATGGAGCAGGTAAATCTACCTTCCTTCAGCTAATAACTGAAGAATTATCCTCTGATACTGGTAAAATTACTAAAGGGGATAATACCGTTATCGGTTACTACAGACAAGATGGGATACTTCTCCATCAGGATAAAAGGGTTATAGATGTAATTCAAGATATTGCAGAATATATTCCATTGGAAAAAGGCAATAAATTAACTGCAGCTCAATTACTTGAACGTTTCTTATTTTCTAGAAAACAACAACAGGTATATGTATCTCAATTAAGCGGAGGTGAAAAAAGAAGACTTTTTCTACTAACCATCTTAATGAATAATCCAAATTTTTTAATCCTTGATGAACCCACTAATGATTTGGATATTTTGACCCTAAATGTGTTAGAGGAATTCTTACAGGAATTTCCTGGCTGTATCGTTATAGTCTCCCATGACCGATATTTTATGGATAAGCTAGTAGATCACCTTTTTGTGTTGGATGGAACGGGGACCATTGAGGATTATAATGGCAATTATTCTGAATATAGGGAACACAAAAAAGCAATTGAACAGACAAAAGAGAAAGACAATAATCTCAAGAAAGAAAAAAGTTTACCTTCTCCACCATCTCAAGATCACAAAGAAATCAAAAGACTCGAAAAACAAATTTCTAACTTAGAAGAAGAAAAATCATCAATTTTAAAAGAGTTTGAAACTGGAATAAATGATCCATCCGAAATTAATCGACTCTCCGAGAAACTTGCACAAATCAACCAGGAACTCGAAGAAAAGGAAATGAAATGGCTCGAATTAGTGGGATAAACAATTATTGACCTAAAATTTGCTTAATCTCATATTCCAAAAGCCCAACAACATTAGAAGTGAAACCAGCGTGCTCAGCTACAATTTCTCCAGATTGATTAATAAGATAAGTTTGAGGAATAGCAAAAAATCCAAAAGACTCCTGCATTTTCCCTTCGTGATCCCAATAAATGGTAAAAGGCCAATTCTTCGTTTTTGCCATAGGAGCAATCTGAGGATAAGCTCTTGAATTATCTATTGAAATAGCAATAATCTCCAAGGGGTATTTCTCTGTCCATTGATCATACAACTCAGTATAAGCGTCTAGTTCTTTTTTACAAGGGGCGCACCATGTAGCCCAAAAGCTGAGAATAGTAATTTTGTCCTTTTGAAAAATATCAGCTAGTGCAACGACATTACCCTCTAAATCTTGAACCATTCCACTGGGAATTTGACTTTGGGCACATGGCGGTAAACTAGCCATAAGAATGAAAACAAGTCCGGATAAAATGGAAATTTTCATTATCGAAAGAATTTAAAATTATAAAGTCAAAACTAATCAAAATGGTTCATATAACTATATTTGCATCCAAAACCGTTCATGAAAATTTCACTAAATTGGTTAAAAGACTACCTTCCTATCGAGATGGATGCAGTGGAAATTGGGAAAATTTTAACTGATACTGGCTTAGAAGTAGAACATATTGAAGAAATATATCCCATTGCAGGCGGTTTAAAAGGTCTAGTGGTAGGAAAAGTGATTACCTGTGAAAGGCATCCCAACGCTGATAGGTTATCCATTACAACCGTAGATATTGGACAAGAAAATACATTAAGTATTGTATGTGGCGCACCCAATGTAGCAGCAGGTCAAAAAGTAATAGTTGCCCCTGTTGGAGCAACTATTCACCCTGTAGAAGGCGAGCCATGGACCATTAAGAAAGGAAAGATAAGGGGAGAGACTTCTGAGGGGATGATTTGCGCAGAAGACGAAATAGGATTGGGCAAAAGCCACGAAGGAATTCTTATTTTAGAAGATTCAGCCCAAATAGGCCAACCTGTTGCCGAACATCTTGGACTTGAACCAGATTATGTTTACGAAATTGGATTAACCCCAAATCGTTCAGACGCAACCAATCATTTAGGGGTGGCCCTCGATTTATCCGCAGCATTAAAAATCAACCATAGCTTTAACGGAAAATTAAACAAACCTCCATTAGAGGCTATACCGGTAACCTCAAATAAATATAATCTAGAGATATCCGTTGAAAATGAAGATGCTTGTCTCAGGTATTCCGGAATCGTTATCGAAGGGATTACCGTTGAGAAATCCCCTGAATGGCTAACAAAGAGATTGGGGGCAATTGGAGTTAGGCCCATTAATAATGTAGTTGATATTACCAATTTTGTATTGCACGAAATGGGTCAACCGTTACATGCTTTTGACCTTTCAGCTATAGAAAACAATAAAATCATAGTTCAAAATTTGCCGAAAGAATCTAAATTTTTTACCCTAGATGGCATAGAAAGAACCCTCTCTGATCAAGATTTAATGATCTGCAATGGCCAAAACCAACCCATGTGTATTGGAGGAGTCTTTGGAGGTCTGGAGTCGGGTGTGAAAGATGAAACTACAGCTATATTTTTAGAATCTGCCCATTTTGATTCAACCACCATCAGAAGGACAAGCATGCATCATAACCTAAGAACTGACGCAGCTAAAATATTTGAAAAAGGAAGCGACCCCAATATTACCATTAATGCACTCCAAAGGGCCACACAGCTTATCATAAAATGGTGTGGAGGTAAAATAGCTTCGCCTTTAATAGACCATTACCCCAACCCCATTAATAAAAATGAAATAAAACTCAATCTCAATAAAATCAACCAATTAATTGGGGTCGAATTGACTTTTGAACAGGTAAAATCTATTTTAACTTCTCTTGAAATTAACATTACTTCTCAAGAAGGACCAAACTTTAAGGTATCTATTCCAACCAATAAAAACGATGTTAGAAGAGAAGCTGATGTTATTGAAGAGATTTTAAGAATCTATGGTTTTAATAATATCCCTGTTCCTTCTAGCATGTCATTTAATCCTGGCGAAACCTTAGGCAATCCACCCGATTTTAAAGAATCTATCGCTAATCTTTTAACAGGAATGGGATTTACAGAAACCATGTCTTTGTCTCTTAGCGAATCAAAAAAATATCTAGAATTTCAAAATTGGTTTTCAGAAAAAGATTTGGTCTATATTCAGAATACTTCCAATGTTCATTTGGATATTATGCGCCCTGAGATGCTTTTTAGTATGCTGAGCAGTATCAGCCATAATCTTAATAGACAACAATCCAACTTACAATTTTTTGAATTTGGTAGTATCTATTTTAAATCTTCAGAAAATTTGGAAGAATCTAGGCGACTTGCAATAGGACTTACAGGTGATATTTGGCAAGAATCATGGCAAGTATCCAAAAAATGGTCTCCTTCTCGATATCACTTCCTAAAAGCAATAGTGGAAAATATTTTTGAGAAATCCGGCATTCGATCACTTAGATATGAAGAGACCAACCATCCTGCATTTGACTTTAGTTTGACTTTTAAAAAAGGTCAATCATTAGGTTATATTGGCCAAGTAAAAGAAAGTATTCTAAAAATATTTGGGATTAAACAACCTGTTTTGTTTTCAAGCTTGGAATGGGATAGCCTATTGCAAATAAAGCCTAAAAAAAATGTAACCTACCAAGCTGTAAGTAAATTTCCATCCGTGAGAAGAGATTTGGCCCTTGTGGTTGATAATTCCATTAATTTTATTGATATTGAGTTGATAGCCAATAAGGTGGGTAAAAAGATACTCAACTCTGTTAACCTTTTTGATGTTTATAAAAACAGTGATCAACTTGGAAAGGGCAAAAAGTCTTATGCAGTAAGTTTTACTTTTGAAGACCATGAAAAAACCCTTAAAGACCAAGAAATTGATCGACTAATGAATAAATTAATTAATGAATTTGAACGACAATTAAATGCCTCAATTAGGCGTTAACAAAACAAAAATTTAAAAAAGGTCTAGCTCTTAGAAAATAAAGCTACGTTTCAATAAGAAAAATTTGATGGCTAAAATACTTAACTATTAAAATTTTTACCATCAGAAGATATATAAATAGATTCAAAACTATTACCGATTTGATGACTATACCAAGTATTCCCTCTATTTGAAACGTTCTCGTTATTTGTCAAGACTGGTCTTTTTAATTTGTATAAACAAATTAAATCATCAAACATGCAAGATATTGGAATATTTAGTGTTATAGGTTTGGCCGCAGGGGCCCTAATCGGATTAGTAATCTCCAGATTAATCGTTGGAAGAAAAGTCAGTAAAAACATTCAAGAAATGAATGCAAAAGCTGATCTTCAAATAAAAGAAGCACGTTTAACAGCCAAACGAATTGTCGATGAAGCGGAGACCAAAGCAGAAAAAATCGTCTCTAAAGCCGAAGACAATAATGAGAGAATCAAGCAAAATAAAATTCAAGAAGCTAAAGAAAGATTTAATAAAATGAGATCTGAATTTGAGACGGAAAAATCGGCTCACAAATTAGAACTCAAAGAAAGAGAAATGGAGGTCAAAACTATTGAACGAGAGCTCCAAATCAAGGTAGAAAAGCAGCAAGAACAACAGAATGAATTAGAATCTAGAGAGGCTGAAGCCAATGCCATTCGGGAAAATCTGGAAAAGCAACTCAAGATATTGGCAAAAAGAAAAGAGGAATTAGATTCAGCTAATGAGAAAAGAATTAAAGAATTAGAGAATATTTCAAAACTTTCAGAGGCTGAAGCAAAAGAACAACTCTTGGAAGCTGTTCAAGCTAAAGCAGAAACAGATGCGATGGCAATTGTTAAAAATTCCGTTGAACAAGCTAAGGCCACCGCTAGCAAAGAAGCAAAGAAAATTGTCATTCAGAGCATCCAAAGAATGTGTGCTGAATATACAATAGAAAATACGGTTTCTGTTTTTAATTTGGACTCAGATGATTTAAAAGGTCAAATTATTGGAAGAGAAGGAAGAAATATAAGAGCCTTGGAAGCTGCTACGGGGGCAGAAATTGTAGTTGACGATACGCCAGAAGCAATAGTAATTTCAAGTTTTGATCCAATAAGAAGAGAGGTTTGTAGGTTAGCTCTCAAAAAACTAGTTGCCGACGGCAGAATTCATCCAGCTAGAATTGAGGAAGTAGTCGCTAAAGTCCGTAAACAACTAGATGAGCAAATTATGGAGATTGGGGAAAGGACCGTTATCGATCTAGATCTCCATGGTTTAGACCCTTATTTAGTTAAGATGGTAGGAAGGATGAGGTTCCGTTCTTCCTATGGTCAAAACCTTTTAAAACACTCTATTGAAACAGCTAATTTGTGTGCCATCATGAGTGCAGAATTGGGGATGTCCCCCAAACAAATCAAACTAGCAAAAAGAGCAGGATTACTGCACGATATTGGAAAGGTAGCCGAAGAGGAATCAGAACTATCACACGCTTTGATGGGCATGAAACTCTGCGAAAAGTACAAAGAACACCCTGTTGTATGTAATGCAGTAGGAGCTCACCACGATGAAGTAGAAATGAATAATATTTTGTCTCCAATCATACAAGCTTGTGATGCCATTTCAGGTGCCCGTCCAGGTGCTAGAAGAGAAATATTAGAATCCTATTTGAAAAGAATTCATGAGTTAGAAGATTTGGCAATGGGACACGATGGAGTTCAAAAGGCTTATGCTATGCAAGCTGGAAGAGAACTACGTGTCATTGTAGAATCAGAGAAAGTTTCAGACCAGCGCGCTGATGATTTATCTTTTATGATATCTCAGAAAATACAGGATGAAATGCAATATCCCGGCCAAATTAAAGTAACTGTTATTAGGGAAAAACGGGCCACTACTTATGCTAGATAATCTCTAGCTAACATTTCAATTTGGGCAATGATATCAGCTGTATTTTCATAAACTGATTTCATTGCTTCACTTTGATTCTGGCCGGCATATAATGCGCGCTCTGAAGTATTTAAGATGCCTATAAAAATATCGACTTGTTCATTGGTTAACCCCATTTCCAGTAATTTACCACCAATCTGCTCTCGATTAAGATTTGTCTTTGACATCCCTAATTTATCTGCCAAATAGCCCAACATAGTATCGCTAATGAATCTGTAAAAAAGATGCCCCTCCCCATTATTTAAATGGACTAACGCTTCGCTTAATCGCTTTTCAGCTATTTGCCTTGCTTTTCGTTGGCGAGCAATCAAAACCCCCTCTTTTTTAGCATTCCCAGTAGAAAATTTATAAATCACCAATATTAGGAGTGCTAAAAAAGGAGAAAAACCAACCATATAAAAAATAGGCGACCCCCAAACTAGGATACCCTTTCGACCTGACTTAATATTCGTTTTAATGGGCTTTAGTTCCAGTTTGTTTTCCTTCTTAGATGATTCATCTGGAATATTAATCTCAGCCAAGCTCTTTTGATAATTGAATCCAGGTTTAATTTCAAAAACAATAGGTCCGTCGTTTTTTTGCACGTATATCCTCTGAACAGGGTCAAAGTAACTCACAGAAGGACTAACTTCAAAAGTGCCTGGATGCTTAGGGAGAAATAAATATTCAATGACCTTTTTGCCATAAATATTTCCATTGATTTCCATTGAATTATCTTCCGTTATTTTAGGTGGGTATACTTCAAATTCGGAAGGAAATTCAAATTCAGGTGTTGTAACTCTCTTGATATCCCCTGTACCATCAATGGTTATTTTTAAAACAATCAATTCATCAGTAGAAAGATCTGCTTTATTAACCGTTGCTTTAAATTTATAATTACCCACTGCTCCGATAAAATCCTCAGGAATGGTCTTTGGTAAACTTTTAGCAGTAAGAGTAATCTTATTAGTTACGGTGCTTATTCTCTTTAGAGGCTGGCTGTAAAAAAAACTACCAAAAGGTGACCTTCCTCTTTCATCAGCTAACCCCAATTGCAATTGCATCGGTTCTATTTCTAATTGACCAGCTTGTTGTGGAAAAAGCGCTACTTGTTTAAGCACTTTGGTATAGTACTGTTTGCCGTTAATGATCTCCCGTTTTACTTGGTTATCAAATTTTAATAATTCTGAGACATAGAAACCAGGGTACTCCGATTCTCTTAGAACATTTATATTATCGATATTAATTCTCGTGTATAACTTATACTTAAGTTTAATTTGTTGTCCAACGAATGCTTCCTTCTGCTCAATTTCAGCCTTTACAAAGTATTCCGCATCTTGCTCATCTTGGGCTTGCTCAGTAGATTTTAAAACCTTAACTGAAATGGGTTTAGTTTTTAATATTTCGTTATCTACTTCTATGGTAGCACTTCCAATTACTAGGGTTCCAATTTTTTTGGGAGAGAATAGATAGGTATAGGATCGTTCTTGGGACCTTCTTCCATTAATAATTGTGGTACTTACGGATGTTGACGGTCCTGAAAGAATTTCGAAATCTCCTAATGGGGGTAGTTGAAAATTTTTCCCATTTGCATTTTTTAAGGTAAACTTAACTTCAATATAATTGCCTTCAAAAATTTCTCTGGCATCGGTGATCGCCTCGAAGGATACCTGACTGAAAACCGTAATTGGAATTATTGCAAATAAAATAATCCCCAAATACTTAAATTTACACTTCATTACCAATCTTTTTTGGGTTTACCCTTGCCCTTTGTCTCCTTTTTCTGATTTTCCTGGACTTTTTTCTCCTCTTCAGCAGCAATTTTTAATAATTGCTCTGCTTCTTCTTTGGTTAATTGGTTATCATCCTCCTCTCCTTCGCCGTTTTCATTATCTGATTCTGTAGGATTAGAAGAAGATTGCTGGTTTGAATTGTTTTGATCTTGCTCTTGATTTTGTTGGTTATTTTGCTCCTGATTTTCTTGTTGATCTT
>CALAZP010000256.1 GCA_937926355.1 uncultured Saprospirales bacterium | reverse complement strand
GGGTAAATTTTTTCTTGCGACTAACCAAGCTTCTGATTTTAATAAAACTTCTTTTTCTTCTAGGCCATTCTTAAACAAAGTACTTCCCGAACTCACTAAATCACAAATAGCATCTGCTAATCCAATATTAGGGGCAATTTCTACCGAACCTGAGATTTCATGAATATCTGCTTGGATTCCTTTTTGAGCTAAATACTTTCTCAAGGAATTGGGATAAGAAGTCGCTATTTTTTTTCCTTCTAAATCCTTAATTCCACTGTAGGGTTGGCCTTTAGGAAGAGCAAGAGATAGTCGGCATTTGCTAAAACCAAGGGGTAAAACTAAATCTAGAGATTTTTCTTTTTCGATTACGGTGTTTTCTCCAAGGATTGCAATATCTGCAACCCCATCTTCTATATATTGAGGAATATCAGCATTTCTAAGAAAAAAAATCTCAGCAGGAAAATTGTACGCATCCGCCTTTAATTGATCTTTTCCATTATTAATTTTTATACCACATTCTTTTAACAACTTTTGAGAATCTTCTAATAATCTACCAGATTTTTGAACAGCAATCCTGATTTTTTCAGCCATGAGTTGTTTTTTTCCAAATAAAAAAGAGGTTTATCCGTACGGATAAACCCCTCAAGCTAGCTCGCTATATAAATTTTGTGGTACGGGGCGGGGTCGAACCGCCGACACCAGGATTTTCAGTCCTGTGCTCTACCAACTGAGCTACCATACCTCTATTAGCGGTTGGCAAAATTATAGTTAATTTTTCTAATGTCAAAGACGATTCTTATTTTTTTATTTAGATTTAAAGGTAAGTCCTATAAAATGAGAACTCCCAGCAAAATTCTACTTGTTACTATTCTAATTGTATTGGCTCCAGTTTTGTATTTCACGTGGACCATTGGAGAGAAGTATGCACCGTATTTGATTCCATTAGTCATTTTAGCCGTAACTATTTATGTCTTAAGTCCTCAAATTGATTGGTGGTGGTACCTTCGATTTCCCAAAGCTCCTAACCGAAGCGTGGCAGCTTATTTTTCGAAAAATTTTATTGGTTTTAACCAACTTTCTTCCGAAACACAGAAGGACATTTTGAATAAGTTTCACTTATTAGAGATGTCTAAAAATTTTATTTCAAAGGCAGACGACGATAAAATACCGGATGGTATAAAATTGGTGGTTCTTGCTTCTCTTTTAGAGTGTACCTATAGAAGAGAGGATTTTCAATTAAAAGATTATGAAAATATTGTCTTGTATGCTCATCCTTTTCCATCTCCCCAATGGCCACAACAATTGCATCTAAGCGAAACGGAGATAGAGGATGGCGTATTTATTTTCTCTTTACCAGCAGTTTTAGAGGGCTTAAAAAACCCAAGGCAATACTTCCCTGTGAGCACCTATGAATTTTGTAAGGTAATATTTAAATCTTCAAAGGTACCTGAGAAAACTATTAATTCGGAGGAGGCGCACTATTTGATTCAAGAAGTACTGGGATATAATATGAAGCAAATCGCAGATTATATCAATTTGCCGCAAGAAGAAATTATTTTAGAAGCTGTGCTTTTGGTTTTAGCAGTAAGATTTCCTAATGAATTGCAATTACTATCAAATGAAATTGCTCAATGGAGTCAAAATTTGTTGAGTTTGGAAAAAACCAATTGATGGTTTTCTAAACTGATTTTTATAGTGTCTCCAGGCAAAAATTCATCAGCTAAAATTTTTGAAGCCAATGGATTGACTATTAAGTTTTGTAATACTCTTTTCATAGGCCTTGCTCCAAACTGCGGATGGTATCCTTCTTTTGCTAGATAGTCAAGAGCGTTTTCATCTACTTCCAAGTTCATAGATTGTTCGAGGAAGTTATCTTTTAATTTATCTAATAAAAGCAGCAATATGGCTCTAATCTCATTGCGATTTAGAGGCAAAAACATGATTTGTTCATCTATTCTATTCAAGAATTCTGGTCTCAATTGTTCTTTCAAAAGACTGAATACTTCTTGTTGGGTTGCTGTGATTATTTCTTGATGTTTATCCTCAGGGATATGTTCTAAATCTTCAAAATTTTCTAGAATTACTTCACTGCCCATATTGGAAGTCATAATAATGATGGTATTTTTGAAATTGGCTATATGCCCTTTATTATCTGTTAGTCTTCCATCATCTAGCAATTGAAGTAAAACATTAAAAGTGTCGGGATGCGCTTTTTCAATTTCGTCTAAAAGGATTATAGAATAAGGCTTCATTCTTACCGCTTCCGTTAGCTGTCCTCCTTCATCATAACCAACATATCCCGGAGGAGCACCCACTAGTCTAGATGCTGCGTGGCGCTCTTGATATTCACTCATATCAATTCTGGTTAATGCATCTGGATCATCAAATAAGGTCATGGCTAGTACTTTAGCTAATTCTGTTTTCCCAACTCCGGTTGGCCCCAGGAAAATAAAGGAACCTATGGGCCGATTTCCATCTTGCAGTCCCGCTCTATTTCTTCTGATGGCATTTGCAATAGCACCAACTGCTGACTCTTGTCCTATTAATTTTTTTCCAATTTCAGTTTCAAGGTTTAATAGTTTTTCTTTTTCTTTTTGGAGAATTTTAGATACTGGAATTCCAGTCATTTTACTAACCACTTCAGCAACATCATTAGCAGTTACCACCTCATTAATAAATCTTCCTTCTTCTGGAAGGGCTTTGAGTTTAGCCTCTGATTCTATTAATTGACTTTTTAGTGTAGCTAAGGCCCCGTACCTAATAGTAGCGACTAATTCGAATTGGCTTTCGCGTTCTGCTTTTTGAGCAGCCGTTTCTTGGGTTTCTATTTTTTCTTTAATCTCTTGAATTTCATCTAAAATGGCCTTTTCATTTTTCCAAGCTGCACGGAGGGTATCCCTTTTTTCTTTGGCATTAGCAAGGTCATGTTGAATGGTTTTTAGTTGATTTTCATTTTTATCTTTTTTTATAGCTGCGCGCTCTATTTCCAACTGCCTAACCTTTCTTTCCCATTCATCTACTTCTTCTGGAAGAGCATCAAGTTCTAGTCTCATTTTAGCAGCAGCTTCATCTATTAGGTCTATAGCCTTATCGGGTAGTTTTCTATCCGGTTGATAACGATGAGTTAATTTGACGGCCGCCACTAGTGCTTCGTCCGAAATTTCAATTTTGTGGAAAACTTCATATCGTTCCTGTAGGCCACGAAGGATAGAAATGGCCTCTGTGATGGAGGGTTCATCAATTTGGATGGTTTGAAATCTTCTAACGAGTGCTTTATCAGGGGCAAAGTATTTTCTGTATTCATCAAAAGTAGTAGCACCGATGGCATTAATTTCTCCTCTAGCTAATGCTGGTTTAAGAATATTGGCAGCATCCATAGCACCAGAACCGCCACCGGCTCCAATAAGCGTGTGAATCTCATCGATAAAAAGGATGATTTCACCTGCAGATTCGGTTACTTCTTTAATAACAGATTTAAGGCGTTCTTCAAATTCTCCCTTATACTTAGCTCCCGCTACCAAGGCTGCTAAGTCTAAGGTGTAAATATTTTTTGATTTCAATTGGTCGGGGACATCCCCTGTTACTATTCTCCAAGTAATTCCTTCTACAATGGCAGTTTTGCCAACACCGGCATCTCCTAAGAGAATAGGATTGTTTTTTTTTCTTCTAGATAGAATATGGAGGACTCTCCTAATTTCTTCGTCTCGGCCTATGATAGGGTCTAATTGGCCCCTCTCAGCCTGTTGGTTGAGGTTAATAGCAAATTTTTGAAGGTAGGGCCATTCTTTATTGGTGGCGGTAAATTGTTTTTTTTCATTTCTTAATTTTTGAATGGCTTGGTGAAGTTGTTCAAATGTAATTTGGAAGGACCTCAGCAATAAAGCAGTCTCATCTTCTACGGAAACCACCCCTAGCCACATTAATTCAATGGATATATGGGTTTCTTGATAGGCTTTTAAGTTTTTTTTTGCGATGGCTAAAGCTTTATTAGCAGTTGGTGTCAGGTATTGTTTTTCAGTTCCTTTAACCTTAGGAGTTTTTGATATTTGCTGATTGATCTTTTTCTTTAACTCATCTGCATCAACTTTGAGATTTTGCAGTAAAAAATTGGTTAATGGCTCATCAGCTTCCATAATACCGCGGACCAAATGAGCGGTATCCACTTGTTGTTGATTTAATGCAGAGGCTATTTTTTGGGCATTAAATATTGCATCCTGAGCTTTATCCGTAAAATTTTCATAAGTCATCTTGATCCTGTTATTTTTTATGCAGTCAACAAAGCTGCTCCAAATACCCCCGCACTATCGCCGAGTTTAGGTTTTAAAAATTTAGTATTTAAAAATGGGTTAAAGATATTGGGCAAGGTATGATCAAATCCCTGAGTGTAAAGTGCCTGAATATTCCCCAATCCACCTCCTAATATAATGGCGTCCGGATCAATGGTATTAATGATATAAGAAATCCCTTTTCCAAAGAATTGAGTCATTCTCTCAATAGTTTGCACGGCCATTTTATCTTCTCCGGATTCACTTCTCGCCGCTATTTCATGCATAGACCGATATTGACCGCTTGTTTGCTTGTAAAAAGCTTCTAGATGTGGTCCAGAAAGAATCCGCTCTGCGCATCCTACTTTGCCACAATAACAGTCTCCTCCAGATTCGTCCAAAAATATATGTCCCCACTCTCCAGCAATTCCATGGTGGCCATTAATAACTTCCCCATTGACAACCAATCCTCCACCCACTCCAGTACCCATAATCACTCCGAACACCACTTTAGCTTCAGGCATTTCTTTGGCGACAACTCCCAAACGATATTCAGCTATAGCAAAACAATTGGCATCATTAGCCATTTTAAGGGCAACACCTATATGGTTTTCCAAGTCCCGATGAAAAGGCTGTCCATTAAGGCAAGTCGTATTGCTGTTTTTCAATAGACCAGACATGGGATCCGTAGTGCCGGGTGTTCCTATACCTATAGTTTCAGGAACCAAACCAGTTTCTTTTTTCATTTTTTCCACCAGGTAGCCAATCTGGTGGATGATGTGTTGATATCCTTTTTCTTTTTCTGTTGGAATCCGCATTCTGCATAAGGTTGAAGGATCTGAGGCATCTTTTATTATGACGCCTTCAATTTTGGTTCCTCCTAAGTCAATTCCCCATAGAGGTTTCATATTACAACGCTTTTTCTAAGTAAGCCAATCTGGTATTATAGACAAATTTGGAGGTTTTTTCAGAGAGGTTCTTATATATGTCCAAGGCCTTTTTACCGAAGGTGATATCGGTACCGTCTAAAACAAATATTTCGTAACACACTGCAGCAGTTTGCTCATCATTGACTGCTTGATTCAGTAAACTGTAAAAAACCTTCAGTGCCTTCTCTTTTTCCCCTTTAAGTTCAAGTAATTTACCGCTTAATATTTGTACTTCAAAATACAAGGGTTGGTTAGCTAATTCTGTAGTTAATTGAATAGATTCTTGAATAACTTTTTCTAACTGTGCAGACTCTTTTTTGTCGTAGAGCACCCAACCTTTTTCATTTAAACTAGCTGCTAAAACCAATTTATTGCCTATTTGCCGAGCATTATTAATTGCTTGATTGTAAAAGGCTAAAGACCGATCTAATTGACCAGTAAAATAAAAAACATCTCCAAGAGTATTTACGGCTTTTGCAATGCCCTTTTTGTAATTCATTTCTTCTGCTATCATCAATGCCTTTTGCAAGTATTCTATAGCCTTATGAAATTTTCCTTGGTAACTTTTTAATTCCCCTATCAAGGCAAGGGCCACAGAAACGCCTTCTTTATCACCAATTTTTTCACTTATACTTAAGTCTTTTTTAAATTGTTTTAAGGCCTTTGAATAATTGCCTTTTCGTTCATAAATAATCCCAAGGTTGCTGGCAACAATTGCAGTAAGTGGAGTATTTCCAATTGATTTGCTTAATTTTTGACCTTCGGTAAAAGAAGCCTGCGCGGCTTCCAAATCACCTTTTTCAAGTAAGACTACTCCTATATAAACTTTCAAGGTGGCTATAGCATTAAAATTTCCTTCTTTTTCAAATTCCTTCAAGTATAGGTTTTGAATGGCCAAGGCTTGGTCGTATTTGCCTTGGTTCATATAGGCCAATCCTAGTTCAGCGGCGATATTGGCTACTTCTTGAGTT
>CALAZP010000255.1 GCA_937926355.1 uncultured Saprospirales bacterium | reverse complement strand
CTTCCTCTTCTTTTTCTCTACTCTCCTCTTTTTTCTCTCTTCCCCTTCTTCCTCTCCTCCTTCTTTCCCCCTCTTGGATGTGATCAATAAGAAAGTACCACTAGTTCCTATGGGAAGCACAGGATGGGTTGATGTGCGGGATGTAGCCACTTTTATGGTTCAACTAATGAATAGTGAGATTTCAGAGGAAAGGTATATTCTAGTGGGTAGCAATACCAGCTATTTAAATATTTTTACCTCCCTGGCCCAATACAATGGCCAGTCTTTTAATCCCATCCTATTAAAGTCTTGGCTTCGAAAAATTGGAACAGTACTTCTGCCGCTAGTAGTGCAGTTTTCGAAAAACAAAAATTTGATTGCACCGAGTACCCTTCAAAGAACAGCACAACATATTTCATTCAATACTGAAAAATCTACCTCTGTTTTCAATTTTCGATACCGACCTATAGAAATTACTTTGAAAGAAATAGCCGAAGCAATCCAAAACTCAAAAAATACTCAAGATAGTTTTGGATTGCTCTCTTTTTAAACGGTGTCGTCGTTTTGGTCCTTTGAAAAAAACTTTTTGAATAAAAGCAAACTACCGACTAAGCCTAATCCTGCAAAAATAAAAATCGATGCGGGGTAGGCTACACTGTCATGCAGTCCTAACTGTTCTAAAATTCCTCCAACTAATACGCCTAACCCTATTCCAATACCTAAAAAACCAATACTCAAAATAATTTGCTTGTTGCTATTCGCATTGCCGGATTGAAACATTCTAGCATTGGCATCCTTTTCGATTAAAGCCATTCGCTCTTTATTTCTCGTTGATAAATACATGTAAAAAACTCCGAAAACAGCAGCGAAAAATCCCAAGGGAATTACAATTTCTTCATTCATCTTATTTAATTGTTTGTTTGTCTCTTGGACGAAAGATTTGGCTATTAGGTTACAATTGATTACTTTTTTCGGCCTTATATTTTTTTTCATTATGAATAGATTCATTATCACAATTTTGTAACCTAATCGTTAAGCTTTCTGTCTAATTTCAAAAAAGCATGGGAGATGACCCGGACTTAGCTCTTATTAATAAAATTATCAAAGGCGACGCTCGGGCATTTGGAATTTTAATAGACAGGCATCAAGAATTTGTTTATACGATCGTTTTCAGAATATTAAAAACCAAGGAGGATGCCGAAGAAATTACTCAGGATGTCTTCATAAAAATTTACAAATCCTTGTCAACCTTTAAGTTAGAAAGTAAATTTACTACTTGGTTATATACGATTGCTTATAGAATGGCCATTAGTAGGCTCCGAAAACAACAAGTTGACTTAGTTCTTGATTGGGATGGCCAACAAAAAATTGTTTTTGATGATTGGGCTGAAAACCCACTTCACCAACTTGAAAAACAGGACCGTATTAATTGTATCAATGAAGGTATTAATAAATTGGGGCCCAACGAAGCTGTTGTTCTTTCGTTATATTATCTGAAGGAGTTGAAAATTAAAGAAATAGCTGATATTACAGGAATAAACGAGTCAAATATTAAAGTTCACCTGCATAGAGGTAGGAAAAATCTATACCTAGCAATGCAACATCAAAAGCATTTACAATGAAGGTCAAAGATTCTGATTTAATTAAAACTTGGATGCTTGAGGCGGGGACTGATAAGCCTTCAGAAAACCTGAAAAATGAAGTCTTAAAACAAATTGAAAAGTCACCTTTAGGATACCAACCTATGATCTCCTCTTATTTTTGGAAAATAATGGGATGGTTTATTCTAGGAGTCATAATGTATTTTCAATTGGAATCCAATGAGCCATTGCCAACTTCTAGTTGGTTCCATTCGTTTTATTCAGGTTATAAAGTGGATCTTAATTTTAATTTTCTTGCCGGTAGTTCTCCTAGTATAACTTATGCATTAATCATATTTAGCATGTATTTATGCCTTTCCCCTACGTTAATACAATGGTGGGAAAAAAGATTAGTTTCCTGATTTTTTCTCAAAGGCATCCGCAAGCGCATGATAGGTAGGTCCTGGAATTCCCTGATTAAAAGTTTGATCATCAATTTGCACAACTGGCATTACTTTTTTATTTGACCCGGTTATTATAACCTCAGTTGCCTCTTTTAAATCTTCGAGTAAAACGGTTCCTTTTTGTACTTTAATTCCCAGTTCATTAGCTGCTTCAATCACTTTTTTTCGGGTGATGCCCATTAAAATGTCTTGATTAGGGGTCATTAAAGTTCCTTCCTTATTCACAATGAATACGTTAGATCGAACTGTTTCCAATAATTTACCTTCATAATGATATAAAGGTTCTACCGCACCCTTTTTTTTAAGATCAGGAATCCATCGTATTCCATTAAGGTAATTAATGGTCTTGACCTCTGGTATTTCTCTTTTGAAAGCGCATAATAATAGTTTGATGCCCTTGTCATACCAATCGGGATTACTCCTTACCTCGGGATATTGAATAATGGCCAAGTTGGGTTGGGTGGGGGTATAACCGTCAGGCGAGCAACCTCCCGTTAGGAGTAATCTAATACTTCCATTGGGTAATTTATTTTTTAGAATCAAATCTTGAATATCATCTGCCAACTGATGTTTAGAAACAGGCATTTCTAGGTGCATGAGTTTGGCTGAATTAAAAAACCGCTCTAGATAATCATCTATAAATAATGGCTGTTGGTTTTTAAAAAGGAAGTAATCAAAAATTCCATACCCTCTCAGGGTAGCTA
>CALAZP010000254.1 GCA_937926355.1 uncultured Saprospirales bacterium | reverse complement strand
AAGAAGTTAAAATTAATAAAAATATACATGTCAAACGCAATAACTCCTAAAAACGAAAACTACGCACAATGGTATATCGATATTGTGAAAAGGGCAGGACTAGCTGATAACTCTGCTGTAAGAGGTTGTATGGTAATTAAGCCCTACGGTTTTGCTATATGGGAAAAAATGAAAAACCAGTTAGATCTTATGTTTAAGGAAACTGGTCATCAAAATGCATATTTTCCACTGTTTATACCCAAGAGTTTTCTTAGTCGAGAAGCTGAGCACGTGGAAGGGTTTGCAAAAGAATGTGCCGTGGTTACCCATCATAGGCTGATGAACAATCCGGATGGATCTGGTATCATTGTTGACCCTTCGGCAAAATTGGAGGAGGAACTCATAGTTCGTCCCACTTCCGAAACCATAATTTGGCATACTTACAAAGATTGGATTAAATCATACAGGGATTTACCTCTACTTATTAATCAATGGGCTAATGTCGTTAGATGGGAAATGAGGACTAGGCTATTTTTAAGAACAGCCGAATTTTTATGGCAAGAAGGGCATACCGCTCACGCCACTCAAAAAGAAGCAGAGGCAGAAGCTAAGCAAATGCAAGAAGTATATGCAACCTTTGCGGAACAACACATGGCCATGCCCGTCATCCGAGGTGTAAAAACCGCTTCTGAAAGATTTGCTGGTGCAGAAGAAACCTATACCATTGAAGCCTTGATGCAAGACGGAAAAGCGTTGCAAGCAGGCACTTCTCATTTTTTAGGACAGAATTTTGCCCGAGCCTTTGATGTTAAATTTCTAAATGAAAACAACAAGGAAGAATTAGTATGGGCAACTTCTTGGGGAGTTTCCACTCGATTAATAGGAGGTCTAATCATGACCCATTCAGATGACCAAGGATTAGTACTCCCTCCAAAGCTAGCCCCTATTCAAGTGGTTATTATTCCAATACCAAAAAGAAATAGTGCTATTGATGAGTTGGCAGAAAAGTTGACTAAAGAACTCCATTTGAATGGAATTTCCGTTCAATACGATACAGATGAAAAGCAAAGACCAGGTTATAAATTTGCCGAAAATGAATTGAAAGGTATTCCTGTAAGAATAGGGATTGGAAATCGTGATCTTGAAGCTGGTAAAGTAGAAGTAGCTAGGAGAGATACTACATCTAAATCAATGATGCCTATTGAAGGACTGGCGAAATCCATTCAAAATCTTTTAAATGATATTCAAAATAATCTCTTCGAAAGTGCAAAGAATTTTCGAAAAGAAAATACATCCTACTCGGATAACTTTGACGATTTTAAGGATGTCCTAAATCAAAAAGGGGGGTTTATAGAAGCACACTGGGATGGTACACCTGAGACGGAAAATGAAATCAAGTTAAAAACAAAAGCAACTATTCGCTGTATTCCAAATAATCAGGAAAAAAGCCCAGGCAAATGCGTTTATTCCGGAAAACCCTCGATGGGAAAGGTAATTTTTGCCAAAGCTTATTAATTTTCAGTTCTTTTGGCGTCATCTCGCGCCAAAACTTAAGGTCTGTATTACAAAATGCATAGTTTTGCGAAAAACAACCTATGCTGATTAAAACCTTTACAAGTGCTTTAGAGGGAGTAGATGCTCGAACTATCACGGTGGAAGTTAATGCCGGTGGAAATGTAGTAGTAGGCAAACAGTTTTATTTCATGGTGGGCCTACCTGATAATGCTGTAAAGGAGGGTTTTCAGAGAATTGATTCCGCTTTTAGAAATATAGGCTACCGAATGATGCGGATGAAGACGGTAATTAACTTAGCACCTGCCAATATCCGCAAAGAAGGATCCGCTTATGACCTCCCTTTAGCCATTGGGATTCTTGCAGCCACTGGCCAAATAAAATCCGATCGCTTGAAAGATTTTCTTATGATAGGAGAACTATCCCTAGATGGTAGTTTAAGGCCAGTTCGCGGTGCCCTACCTATAGCTATACAAGGCAGAAAAGACGGGTTTAAAGCCCTTTTATTACCCAAAGAGAATGCAAGAGAAGCAGCTATCGTCAACGATATAGAAGTTTATCCGGTTGCAGATTTGAAAAGTGCAATAGAAATAGTAACTGGTCATTCTACTTTAACCCCAACCACTGTGGAAACACGAGCAGAATTTGACTACAATCAAATGGATTGGGAAATAGATTTTGCCGATGTAGCAGGTCAAGAAAATATAAAGCGAGCTTTGGAACTTGCTGCTGCAGGTAACCACAATGCAGTTCTCATCGGCCCTCCTGGAGCAGGAAAAACAATGCTAGCCAGAAGATTACCCACTATTTTACCTCCTCTAAATTTACACGAAGCACTTGAAACAACAAAAATACATTCTGTAGCTGGAATTTTACCTCAAGACGCGTCCCTTATCGCCAAAAGACCTTTTCGATCCCCTCATCATACCACCTCTGCTATTGCTCTATTTGGGGGAGGGGCTAATCCAATGCCTGGGGAAATTTCCCTTGCTCATAATGGCGTCCTTTTTTTAGATGAAATGCCTGAATTTTCTAAATACGCATTGGAAGTTATGCGACAACCTTTAGAAGAAAGAAAAGTAACCATCTCAAGAGCAAAAACTACCCTTTCTTACCCAGCTAACCTTATGCTTATTGCTTCGATGAACCCATGCCCATGTGGTTTTTACAACCACCCTGAAAAGGATTGTGTATGCCCTCCCGGATTGGTTCGTAAATACCTAAATAAAATATCTGGTCCCATGCTAGATAGAATTGACTTGCACGTCGAAGTCACTCCAGTTTCCTACGATAAAATAACCCAAAATAATCAAGCAAATGAAAATAGCTCTGAAATAAGAGAAAGGGTTATTCGGGCTCGACAAATTCAAGAAAATAGATATAAGGAATATCCAGGAATCTATAATAATGCCCAAATGACACCCAAAATGCTTCAATCTATCTGTCAGTTGCCAAGTGCGGGATTAATTTTACTAAAAAAAGCAATGGAGAAGTTACAACTCTCAGCTAGAGCATATGATAGAATTTTGAAAGTAGCGAGAACAGCTGCTGATTTGGCTGAAAGTAAGGAAATTAAAATCGAACACCTTGCAGAAGCTATTCACTATAGAAGTCTAGATCGCGAAAATTGGTCCGAACTATAGGTTTATCAAGTCAAAAAAGTTAAAGGCAGAATATTCCAACCTTTTTTAGAAAAATAATTTTTGGTTTTGCCTTCATCCCAGGATAACCCCAACATAAAACCGCCCCCACCTGCACCACATAGTTTTAAAGCCCAACCGTCTTGTTCCCGCTCCATCTCTCTAAATTCTGGTGTAATTAAATTTTTAAGCTCGGCAAATTGAAAGCTACTTATGGTTACCCAACCTTCTTTTAATTTTTTGAAGTCGCCTTCTAAAAGTCCTTCAATAGCCATCTCAGTAGCAGGAATCCATCGCGAATGGATAGCAGCTTGAAAATCATTTCTCTTTATTTCCTCAGTAAACCAATGTACTAAAGGACCCGTCTTTCTAGAATGTCCAGTATCTACTAAAAAAATGTAACCCTGTGAAGCATCCGGTAGTTTAACATCAACCCTTTCCATCTGTGTACTTGAATGGATCAGAATAGATTGATTAACAAATGAAATTAAAGGATCAAATCCAGAACTAGACTCATGAAAATAACTCTCCAATCTGCCTAATTTTTCTTTTAATTGAATAAGACTTTCCTCCTCCCTGTGGTGGCCAAAAAAATCTAATAGTGCAGCACATAATGCTCCTGAACTTCCCATCCCATAACCCTCGGGTATGTTCGATTCAAAATATAACCCCTTAGAT
>CALAZP010000253.1 GCA_937926355.1 uncultured Saprospirales bacterium | reverse complement strand
AAATTCTACTGCATCAGCATTGGGATCATCCAGTATATCTCGGACACTATCGAGCCACCTTTCATATACGTCAGGCTGTCCCGAAATTCCCTTATATTTCCAATGTGCGGCAAACCCTCTTTCCGCTATTTCATCCATGCGCTCAGAACGAACCTGAACTTCAACATACCTTCCCTTAGGTCCAATGACCGTAGTGTGCAAAGATTCATACCCATTGGACTTAGGAGTGGTAATCCAGTCTTTAAGCCGCTCTGGAATGGGAATATGCACATCAGTAACTATGGAATATATCTGCCAACAGATTAATTTCTCCATATCCTTGGGAACATCAACAATAATCCTAATGGCAAATAAATCATAAATCTCTTCAAAAGGAACACTTTTGGCACGAAGCTTTTTCCAAATGGAATATATAGACTTAGGCCTACCGGTAATCCGATAGGGGTACCCTATATTATCTAGTTTGACTTTCAAAGGATCTATAAATGCATCTATATATTGTAATCGAGAACTCTTGGTCTGTTGCAGTTTTTTAGCAATATCCTTATAAGTCTCCTCATCCGTAATTTTCATGCACAAATCCAAGTACTCCATTTTAATAGCATATAACCCTAGTCTGTGGGCTAAAGGAGCATATATATAACTGGTTTCCGCTGCTATCTTTAATTGCTTTTCCCTTGGCATGGAATTCAAGGTTCTCATATTATGCAACCTATCAGCCATTTTAATTAAAACCACTCGGACATCTTCAATTAAAGTACTCAATACTTTTTTGAAGTTTTCCGCTTGAGGACTCTCTGCATTATATGCACTATCTAGTTTGGTCAAACCATCGACAATCTTCGCAACCCGCGGACCAAAAAGCTCTTGAATTTGCATCAAAGTCGTTGGCGTATCTTCAACTACATCGTGAAGTAAAGCGGCAATTATGGCGGTGGGACCTAACCCAATCTCTTCAGCACATATTTGAGCAACGGCTATAGGATGCAAAATATATGGCTCTCCGGATTTTCTTCGTTGACTGCCATGAGAATCTAATGCCAATTGAAAAGCCTTTTCAATGGGGTACTCATCCTCAGGTTTCATCCTAGGGCGCATGAAACTGAGTAAATGATCGAAAGCTTCGTTTATTTTCCGGCTCTCCTCCGTCTGTATCTCCTGTATTTCAGATACTGCCATATAATCGTAAATATCCTTATAATTTCCCAATATTCTAACTCTAATAGGTATTATTGGGAGCGTTACAAATTATTTTCTAAAGCCAACATTATTTTTGATTAAAAGATTATATATTTGCATCGCTTTTTTAGACGGCTAGTCGAAAGCGGACATGCGGGTGTGGCGAAATTGGTAGACGCGCTAGACTTAGGATCTAGTGCTGCAAGGCGTGGGGGTTCGAGTCCCTCCACCCGCACCGAAACAAAGGGTGTCGCACAAAACAAAGTGCCACCCTTTTTTCTTTTTAACTTATAACTAACTGCGTTTATGCCACAAATTACCAGAGCAGACCTTGATGAATTTAATGGAGTACTAGAAGTCACCATTCATCAATCGGATTACGAACAAGACTATCAAAAAGCCCTCAATAAATACCGCAATGAAGCTCAGTTTAAAGGCTTCAGAAAAGGTAAAACACCGATGGGCATGATAAAAAAATTATACGGACCCAATTTGTTGGTGGAAAGTGTTACCGGCAAACTTCAAGCGGAGATAGATAAGTATTTAAAGGAAGAAAAACCTGCTATCATCGGATATCCTATCGAAGCCGAAAATCAGGAAAAAATAGACTTTGACCCCAATAATCTTAAGGATTACTCCTTCAAATTTGAAATGGGATTACTACCAGAATTCGAGCTCAAAGGAGCACAACCTGAAGACACCTATGACTTTTACGAAGTAAAAGTAACCGATCAAATGGTCGATCAACAATGGGAAGATAGCCTAAATAGTATAGCGCAACCTCAAACTGTTGAAGGACCGATTATTGAAAAGGATTACATCAAACTATCAGCTACTCAAAAAGAAGGGGAAACGCCACTTACTCATACTTTTTCTTTGCTAGTGGATGACGCCCTAACGGAAGAAACCAAATCTACATTATTGGGTAAAAACAAAGGATTCTCTTTTGAATCTTCCATATACCAACTCGAAAAAGAAGCGACCCCACAAGTCGTCCATAAGTATTTCTTAGGTCTAGAAGATGGGGCTGAGTTAGAAGGGACAGAACACTTCCAGCTAGAAATAGTAGAAATCACCAGAAGAATCAAACCAGAGCCTACTCAGGAAACCTTCGACCAACTATTTGGAAAAGACGAAGTTGATTCTGTCGAAAATGCAAAAATTAAAATTAAGGCATTTATCGAAAATCATAGGTTCGAGGAAGCCACCATCCTATTCTATAACCAAATTCAAGAGGTATTAGAAAAAGAAAACAAATTCCCCTTACCAGATGCTTTCATCCGAAAATTCCTTCCACTAACCAATGAAGACATCACCGAAGAAAACATAGAAGCAGACTACGATAAATACGCTGATTCTATACGTTGGTCTATCGTAAAAGAGCGCTTACTTGAAAAACATGAAATAAAAGTCGAAAATTCAGAAATCCTTCAACACATAAGGGGGAAAATCCGACAAATGCTTGGCAATTCTCCTGGTATGGGGGCGGATTTCATAGATAATTTGACGCAAAGGATGGTTCAAGATAAAGCTCAAGTTCAAGAGGCAATTTCTGGAGTCCAAACCGATAAATTGGCCAAAGCGCTTAGAGATTCAGTAAAATTGAAGAAAAAGAAAGTGAGCAGTGAAGAATTCCAAAAAATCATTGAGGAATCTACCAAAAAGCTGAAGGAACAGCAATCGTAAAACCGGATTCTACTTTTCTTTGTTTATAGTCTGTTTAACCTAACTCAATAGAAATCTATGTTCAATCAAGATGAATTTATGAAGTATGCTACTCGCCATTTAGGTATGAGTAGCATGCACCTTGAAAAATATGCGGAAAAATCTGCTGAATCCATGCCCAACATCAAAGGATTCACTCCCAATGTAATTGAGGAAAGACAAATGAATGTGGCAGCATTGGATGTTTTTTCCAGACTTATGATGGATAGAATTCTATTTTTAGGTGTGCCTATCAACGATTATGTTGCTAACGTGGTTCAAGCCCAACTTTTATTTTTGGAATCGGCTGATCCCAAAAGAGATGTCCAGGTATTTATCAACAGCCCAGGAGGATCTGTAATTTCAGGATTGGGCATATACGATACTATGCAATATATTGCTCCAGATATCAGTACGATTTGTACCGGTATGGCAGCCTCAATGGGAGCTGTTCTATTGGCAGCAGGCACCAAAGGTAAAAGAACAGGTCTTTATCACAGCAGAGTTATGATTCATCAGCCACTGGGTGGAATGCAAGGGCAAGTTTCCGATATGGAAATCTACTACAACTTGGTTAAAGAACAACAAAAAGCATTATACGATATCTTAGTTTATCACACAGGTCAAGAGTATAAAAAAATTGAAGCCGATTGTGATAGAGATAACTGGATGACTGCTGAAGATGCTAAAAAATACGGCCTAATTGATGAAGTATTAGATAGAAACAACCCTAAGAAATCGGAAAAATAATCTATGTCTAAATCAAAAAAAAATCAACATTGTTCTTTTTGCGGGAGGGATAATTCAGATACCTTGCTTCTTATTGCAGGTATAGATGGACATATTTGCGAAAAATGTGTTGAACAGGCCAATGATATTGTCAAAGAGGAACTTTCCAATAAAATTGGAAAAGGAAAGGGTATGGG
>CALAZP010000252.1 GCA_937926355.1 uncultured Saprospirales bacterium | reverse complement strand
TCAGCATGCCAGCCCATGGAATCCTGGCCATTGCGATAGTAATTTAGGAGCACACTGTTAAATTCTTGCTGCGTAGAAGTCTCAATAGATTTTTTAATTTCTAAAAGATCGTCGGTCCAGGCTAAAGGGTTATAGGTTTTTCCTGAATATCGATAGGTCATTCCAGCATCACCATACCAGGCGGTCAAGCGAGGAAATTTAACGAGTTTGCCGTACATTTTCATTTCTTCCTGAGACCATTTAATGGAGTGTATTAACAATTGAAATAAAATATCAGCTTTTGAAGATTCGAAATATTTAGGTTGGTAGGTGATTTGGCCATCAAGCACTTTTAGTTCTGTTGGATGCATGCGGTTAATTCTTTTGGACTATTTATATTTTTCCTTTTCTGGTCTAAAAATGGTGGTTTGAGGCCAGTTTTACTACATTCTTTTCAAAAAAAAGGTGACTAGGCATAATAATTCTTAGTAAGGTTGGGTTAAAATAGTATGGATTACCAATTTCTAGAATATTCAATTTCATTTTACTATTTTGACTTTACACCTACTTAACCAAAGAGCATCCAACCAACCAAAAGAATCATAAATTTCTTATCTATTATTAAAAATGAGATTAAATAACTTAATAACATTTTTACCCGTCAAACTTACCGTTCTTATTTGGGTACTCCATAGTTTTCAATTTCTTTATGGATCTCCTTTAGACGTAGTTCCAATGAGCGAAGTGACTCACACGGTGATTAATTCTGGTCCATGGAGCGCTGCATCTTCTTGGGATAATGGGGTACCTGATTCAGGTGCGCGAGTATATATCCCTTCGGGAAAAGAGATAATTGTTGATCAAGTCCACACTACCCGACTAAAATGGATACGTCTAGAAGGGAAATTAAGTTTTGCCAAAGATCGGAATACTCAATTATTAGTGGAAACTATAATAGGAACGCCATCCTCTAGCTTAGAAATTGGTAATGAGACGAATCCTATTGCTGATCAGTATCATGCCAATCTTATATTTATAGATGAGGGCCCCTTGGACTTGGTTAAGGATTATGGGCAATTTGGAAAAGGGTTAGTGATGATGGGGCAAACGGATATGTATGGTGCGGCTAAATTGCCTTGGACTAGTCTGGCAGTTGCACCTGTTGCTGGGCAGACTCATATTGAGCTTTCAGAAGACCCTATTGGTTGGACTATAGGAGATGCCATTGTAATTGCAGGTACTCAAATTGATAATCCTGAGTCTGATGAAAAACGAACAATTGAAAATATAGTGGGAAGAAAGGTGTATTTGAATGAACCATTATTGCTGGATCATTTGCCACCAAGCGGATATGACTTAAAGGTTCACGTTGCTAATCTGACTAGAAATATTCTTTTGGAATCCGAGAATTCTACCATAGCTCGACGCGGTCATTTAATGTATATGCACAATTTGGATGTTCGGATGGAAAATGTACGCATGCATAAAATGGGTAGAACCAATAAAAGAGTCCAGGTAGATGATTGGTTTTTTCCAACGCTTGTTGCGGATGTATATGAGCAGGGAGACAGAAATAATATTAGAGGACGATATTCTTTACATTTTCACAGAGGAGGGGTGGATCCTGCAGCTACTATTCCAGCCCGTATTAAAGGATGTGTAGTGGAGGACGACCCGGGATGGTCGTATGTGAACCATTCCTCGAATGTAGATTTTATTGAAAATGTATCTTATAATGTAGTGGGCGGTGCTTTTCAAACTGAATCAGGAGATGAAATTGGAAGTTTTGTCCGCAATATTGCCTTGAGGACGGTGAATCCAGATTATCCCTTATTGGACCCCGAGACGGTTGCTGTAGATACGCGAGAAAGTTCGCAAGATTTTGCCTTTCAGGGAGATGGTTTTTGGTTTCACGGAGGTGGAGTTTCCATTGTGGGAAACGTATCGTCTGGGAATTCAGGTCACGGATTTATTTTTTGGACAGAGGGACAGCGCGAGGTGGGAACTGAATTTGATCTTCAAAATATGTTTAAAGTTTCGAATATCCCTAATGGGAATTTACTTCCTGGATTGGAAAATATACAGAGTTGGTGGATTCCCATCAAGGATTTTAGTGGCAATACTGCTTATTCATCCATTAATGGATTTGCAGCTTATTATGTACATGCAACTATTTTTGAGGATATTACGGATTTAACAGAGGATTATCTGGAATTGGTACATACCACTTTTAAAGACTTAACGATTTGGAACGTTAGTAAATTTGGTATTGAGCTGCAAAATTGTGAGCGCTTTACTTTCGAAAATGTAAGGATTATTAATGAGCGGTTGCTAAGGGCAAGCGAAGGAATCAGAAATTGGGTGACAGTGGCCAATGAGAGCAATTGGAAAAACATTCACGTTAAGGGGTTTGAAATTGGAATGATTCCCCCCATGCAAGGTAAAGTACATATATGTGGGGGTCAATTTTCGAATGAAATTGATTTGATGCTATTACCTCCTCAGCGAGATAGTCGTGTACCAGGTCAGGCGAGGGACATGCGAATAGAGGGAATAGCATTTGGGGTAGATGCTGAACAATATGGCATTGGAGGTGAACTGCCTATAAAAATGGCTGGGGCTGAAACGCTTTCAGGTTCTTTTGGTTTTTTAGATCCTGAATTCCAACAGCGGCAATTTTTAATACCTGACAGGATCATGGTTAATTTGAAGGGGCTAGAGGAAAAGCGGTTGTATTATAATGAACAAGCTCCAGATTACATCCCCATTACAACGAATAATATTGGCGAAGCTACTGGTGATTACAGAAGCCTGATTGAAAACAAGACCAATAGACAAATATTTAATCAGACTGGTCTTGCTTTTGCAGGTGGGTTGATGCCCGATCAAACTTTTGAGCATAACTATATAGAAGGCGGTGTAGCAAGTGCTATTGATATTGCAATGAAGGTTCCTTCTTGCCATTTTATTCAGGAAGATTATTATCCGGCTAATTATTACGATGAATTTGAATTTATGGAATGTTGGGCAAACACTGCTAATCCGGGATCAATGGATTTTCAGCCAGCAAATTTTTCTTCTTGCCTTTATGAAGAATGTGCCACAAAAAAAAGAAGTTTGACTGGACAATACCCTGGCCAGGATGTTTCCTTGAAGGTGGAGGATTCTTTAGAGCTTTCTTCTTTGCATACGGGTGGCAGTGTATTAGCCTTCCATGCTGGTCAGCATATCGTCTTAAAATCTGGATTTCAAATAAATAAAGGGGTGGAAGGGATTTTCAAAATTAATCCGTGTCCGCTTCAGATTGAACCCCAAGTATTGAGCGAAAAAATAGCAACGCCGGTTTCCTCTGAAGTATTTGAAATGGGAATGGCAGAAAATAATTTACTCTCCCTTTATACTTATCCCAACCCCGTTAGTGGTTCATCATTTTCTGTTCAATTATCCCCTAAAGAATTGAATCTTCCTGATTATAAGAGGTACAGATTAAAGTTATATGATCTTTTAGGAACATTACACTATGACCAATCAGGTGAATTTATCAAAAACGAATCCATAGAGGTAAATGTGGGCTATTGGCCATCTGGTAGTTACTTGTTAGAAATGGTTTTTGACGATAGATTTAGAAGCACAATAAAACTTATAAAAAATTAACTATAGATAGAAAATATACAATTTTTTTTTGGTCGGTATCTATTTGATTGCTTGTTGATTTGGAGGTCTTTATGGGGAATTTTAAAGCTGCAGAAATAAATTAATATGGTAAGTTGGAAAACAGTTTTGATGGGACTTTTAGTAATCCTATTGGTCAATTGTGCTAAGGATATTAATGAGCCAGTTGGGGAGGATATTGCTGGGGAAGGAATAAAAATCATGCCTTTAGGAGCCTCCAGAGTAGAAGGCGATCCTCCTGACTTCTTCAGTTATCGGTACGAATTGTGGAAACTTTTAATAGACCAAGACGTAGCATTCGATCTTGTGGGTTCACAAGAAGATGAATATGACTACAATAGTTATGCAGGTCAAAATTTTGATGGAGATCATGAAGGGCATAGTGGAGCTATTGCTGCTGAAATTTTAAATATTATAGAAAGCCGTCAAAATGATTTAGCAAAGGTTGATATCACCTTAATTAGTTCTCCAGCTGGCAATGATGCTTTATCTGGAGGATCATTACCAACTGCGGTTAGCCATATCAAATCAATGGTGGATTTATTGCTTCAGTCCAATCCTAATATGATGGTTATTATTGAAAAAATGGCTCCAGGTCATTCTGATATTTGGAACCAAGATTTGGCTGATAGGTTGACCTTTTTGCATGAACAGATGGGTTTATTGGTTGACTCTTACAGTAGTGATAATATTATATTAATAGATATGGCTACTGGATTTTCAGATGATTACCTGTCTGATGAGGTTCATTATAATGAAGCTGGTGCAAAATTTATTGCCAATCGCTATTATGATTTGCTCCAAAAACTTATAGAGTAGGATGCAGCGGATAGTATGGATGATTATTCTTTCTTATCTAGGGCTAATTCAGGTAGTGGGTCAAAATATTTATGTATCTCCAGATGGCCACGACGGGGCAAATGGTTCATATAATAATCCTGTTAGGAGTATAAAAGTTGCCGCTAATTTAGCCGTTGAGCAAAAAGCAGATAGTGTTTTAATAGCAGGGGGAATTTATTTTTTTGGGGAGACCTTGGTATTGGGAACAGCCCACAGTGGAATTGTTTTCGCCGCCGAGGGACCGGGTGAAACTATTTTTACCGCAGGTATAAAAATAGATAATTGGGAGCCTTATCTAGGATCTATTGTTAAAGCACCTCTTCCTGAGGGATTGGAAAGGATAAGGTATTTACAAGATCAAAATACTCCTTGGTTGGAGCGATCAGCGACTGAATATTTTAGTACTACTGAATTGGCTGGTGGAGAGGATAATGGATGTATTGAATGCAATAATTATACGGAATCTACCCAATCTGATATGTCCAATATTCGCGTCCCCTCGAATTTTATCGTCCCCGATCCATCTAAGGTTGGGCAATATGACTTAAGAGCAAATACTTTACCTTGGCATTTGGAGGTTCTTCCATTGCTTTCTTATAATGCTTCAGAACGTAGATTATATACTCAGGTTCCAGCTCTTTACGATCTGCGAAAGGATGCGGAAGAGGTTTCGCCAAAAAGTTGGGTGCTTAATTCCATTGAGGGTATTGATCAACCAGGAGAGTGGGCCTGCATTGATCAGACGATTTATTATTATCCTATTAATGGCACTCAATCAATTTATGCACCGGGTATAACAGAAATAATCCGCATAGACAATGGCGTAAATGATGGTAATGCAGCTGCGGGAGCGGTAGTTCAAGATATTACGTTTAGGGGGATTACGTTTACTGGGGGAGATTTTAGGGCTATGGAATCGGGTGATATCACAGCACAACATGATTGGATGGTCGTTGATCAACCGGATGCACTGTTGACCATTCGCAATGCGGAGCGCATAAAAGTATTAGATTGCCGATTTGAAAAAAGTGGTGGTACGGGTTTGAGGATCGATCGCTATGGAAAATTCCACCGGATAGAAAACAACTATTTTGCCTATCTAGGGCGTGGTGGAATCAATATAGCAGGTCGAGGACCGGGCTATGGGGATGTAAGTAGTGAGAATACCATAGCTTATAATTATTTGGAACATATAGGAATGGAAAAATGGGCATCTGTAGCAATTATGCTGGATAATAGCTCAAAGAATTACATACACCACAACTACATTACCAATACCTATTTTACTGGAATTGCGGTAGTTGGCCCTAGACAATTAATGTTTGCCGCCCATGCTGAGGATGCTGCCGATTTTTATGTCGGTAGGGAATTTCACTTTTGGGAGATGCATCCCGATATATATGATTTTATGGAGGATAATGGAGGAATATTATCGGGATCTCAAGAAGCTATGCGATACGTGTACAATTATGGTAATCGTATCGTAGAAAATGCCCTAGTAGATGTATGTACTGGTAAAGATATTTTTATCAATGGTCAAATCTATATTTCTGGGAGTCAGCGAAGTGTATCAGAGGCTGACATAAAGACTAATTATGTAGAGCGCAATTATTTCTATGATTCTTACAATCACTCTATTAATGATTATGTCATTTATAGCGATAGTGATCAAGATGCTTGTGACTATATTGGCAATATGATTCACGGTGTTGCTAATGGAGATGCTCAGCCTGAGCCACTTCCAATTATTTTGGCCTTTAACCAATGGGCGGAAACCGAACAAGAGGGTATGGGGCAGATTAGGCTACTGGCTAATGTAAGTGAAGAGGTTACTTATTGTAATGAAGAGGATTGTGATTTTCTGATAGGTTATGATTATATCCAAGCAGGCGGCGTTCTAAATGGTGTTGGTGGTTCTGCTGAATATTTAGAAGTGTATCGAGCCATGTATTTAGCAATTTGTGATGAGAATTTTCCTCAAGTTGAATCACTTCCAGGAGCGGAAGTAATGAGAAGCAGATTGAGAGAGCTGATTATTGGTTATGGTGGCACCGTTCCTGATTGCAGTAGTTTGAATTCAAATTGTTGGGCGGATATATGCAATCGCCGTACATTCCGTGTATTCGAAGCTTTTGATAAATTGTGCGGTAACTTGCAAGCCATAGATAGTTTTACGCTAATGGCACCTTTGAAAGATGGCAGTTCATACGCTATTAGTGCCGGTGAAGGAATTGTCTTGAAACCTGGGTTTAGTTCTGGAATTGGCTCAGAAATCACCTTCTCTGTTAGAGGTTGTGCTCAACCTCTAATGGAGTCTAGAGAAAAGCGACCATCTATCCTTTTTGAGAATATATCAGCTATAGATTTTTGGACTTACCCCAATCCGATCAATGGAGATCAGGGATATTTAAAATGGAAATCTGAGGAATATTGCAATGAATTAGTATCGATTTACATTAGGAATTTAAATGGGCAGATGGTTCAAAGCAAACGAATTCATTTTTGGGGATGGGAAGGGGAGGTATCTATGGACTGGAATAATGAGGTCTCAGGTACTTATATTGTAGAGCTGGTTGGAAGTAATGGATGGCGATTGGCAAAAAAATGGTTAAGGCTCTAGCGATAAAGGTTATTTGATTGCTTAGGTTCAAGATACTGTTGAGAAAAAATGAGTGTTAAATTACTATTTCCCGTATTAATAATTATATTAATTGCAAATTGCTCATTAAACTCAGTTATTTAAAATTTTAGTTTCCTTTTTAATTAAATTGGATAGAATATGAAGGGTCAATTCTTAATGATAAGAACATCATATGATGATGGTCAATTAGTCCCTAAACTAAAAGGACTAAATGGTCTTTATTTAGGTATAGCTGTTCTTATTTGCCGATACAGAAAGTAATTATGACTGAAAATCAATTAGTTATGGCTGTAGGGTACAAATAAGGTACAAATGTGTTCAAATCTATAGAAATAGAGTTAAACAGTCATCTACCTCTATGACGACAAATTTTGACAAAGTAAAAATAGGTCGAAAGCAGGGATTATAAGAATACTCCAATATGCATTCTGAGACGGGGGTAGCTGTATATAATACTCTGAAATCTACAGGTTAATCTCATATGCCATGAGACAACAACCCTCTTAGATTAACTGTAAAGCACCTCTAGAGCGATTTAATCGCAAGGTTTTAAACCGCCTTGCCATAACTTATATTCTATTTCAGAGTATAGAACTTTGTTTCTTTTAAAACCGACCGCTTCGCGGTATGAATAGCTAAATTGATAAATAGTTAAAAAGCCCGAACAGCCCTTACTCTGTCGTTGTTGAACTTATCGTGGTTGTTCTGGTCGCCATTGCTGAAAACCTGAATCCACGCGCCGTTACTACCGTTCTCAGTAGAACTCCAGTAGAACGTACTCTCAAAGCCAACAAGTCCTGGCACATTTAAGTTTTTATACATCAAGTTCAATTCTTCCTTTGAAGGCAGATACCAGTCTCCATATCCTCCC
>CALAZP010000251.1 GCA_937926355.1 uncultured Saprospirales bacterium | reverse complement strand
GCCAAGGCTTGGTCGTATTTGCCCTGGTTCATATAGGCCAATCCTAGTTCAGCGGCGATATTGGCTACTTCTTGAGTTTCAGGCAGAAGGTGCCTATTTTCTAGGAATACCTGATAGTAACTTTTGGCCATTTCGTACTCCCCTTGACGATAGTAAAGATTGCCCAAATTGCCGGATAGTTCAATTAATCCTTCCTGATAATTAACGGATGAAAAATAAGACTCGGCTCTAAGCAAGTGTTTTTTGGCTTCAAAATATTCCCCGGAAAGCAAAAGGTATTCGCCCAAGAGTTTATAGGCTTTTGCCATATATACCATGCTGGTATTCTTCTGGGCTAAAACAACGGCCTCTTCAGCAGTTTTGAGTGCTTCTTTCCATTTCCCTATAATGGTTTGTAGTTTGAATATATCCGTTAATACGTTTATATAGGTAAGGGTGGTTTTTTCGTCCGAGAGTCCTTGTAAAACTCTAAGGTAGTATTCTAGTGCTTTTTCATTTTGGTAGTTTTTCCTTGCGCTATCAGCAGCTTTTAAGAAAAATCCTAAAGCTTCTTTCACTTGACCCGCTTTTTCTAAGTGATAGCCTATTTCGTAGTAACGTGGATCATTAGGTCTGGTTTCCAGAGCTTTTTGGTAGGCGAGAACAATGACCTCGTGGGTTTTTTTAATATTGTTAGGGAGTTGCATTTCATAAGCGGTATCCCTTAATAACGCTTGATTAAAAAAGAATTGATTGGGATTGGTTGAAGTCAGGATAGACCGGTTTACAGCTTCAGCCAAAAGCGGGGCCAATTCATTTAACCTGATTCCCTCAAAAAAACTATTGGGTGGTGCCATTCGCAGTGCTTCTAGTAAGTCCAATCGATTAAACGAAATGCCGAATACACTTGCTATTTTAATTAGTTCTCTAGTATTCGGACTGAGTCGGTCTATTTTAGAGAGTAAAACGGAATTCATGGAGTAAGAAATGGACAGTTCATCTTGATTTAAGATCCATTTAGCATCTACCTTTTCTAAGATTTGCTGGTCCTTGAAATAATTAAAAATATTCTCTAAATAGTAGGGGTTGTTTTGGGTATTTTGAGCGACGAATTGGTACAGGGATTCACTGATTGGGGCACCTAGGTATTTTAAAGCCATCTGATGGACCTCTTCCTTGCTAAATGAATTTAATACTAAAGAAAATCGAGAAAAGGGTTCCGGACTTTTGAGTAATGAATCTAAATAATCAGGCACTTTTCCTCCTTCATTAAACCTAGAAGTTAGAATGATTTGTAATCCAGGGATTTTAAAATCTTCCATCAAGTTTTGGATGATTTTTTTGGAACTTTCATCCATCCAATTGCTATCTTCAAGAAGCAGATAAATATGATTTTTGATGCTTAAAACTTGAATGAAGGTACTTAGAGCAAGGATTGTATTTTGATATTTTTCTTTCGGGCCTGACATTTTCCAAAGGCCTCCCTGATATGGAATTTCCAAAAGTGCTGCTATAACAGTTTTCAACTTTTGTAAATTCTTTAACCAAGCCTCTTGTCGCTTATAAATAGGTTCTGGACTTTGATTAAAAATAGCTTTAAATTTTTTTTCAAATATTTCCAGTTTATGCTCTTGATCATTTTTTTTAGGTAGGGAAAAGTAATTTTTTAAAATTTGCATAAAAGGGTTGAAGGGTTTTCGCAAAAGTTGATCACATCTACCCGTCAACCAAAGCCCTCCATCTTCAGTAACATTCCGCTTGATTCGAGTTAACAAAGTAGTTTTTCCGATACCACCTTCTCCGAATAATACGATCAGCCCAGAGGTGTTTTCAATCGTAACCCGATGAATAAATCCCAATATTTGTTGGGTTTCTTGAACTCTTCCAATAAAGGGAGTATCTTCTTTGGTGTCTATTTCCATTCTTTTTCCCACTAATTCATAAACAGACATGGGCTTAGAAATTCCCTTTAATTTTTCCAATCCTCTTTTTTCCAAATCGTATGCACCAACCTGAACAATGGATTCATCTGCCCATACCTGTGAAGGGTTAGATATTGACATCAATCTGGCAGCTAGGTTGACACAATTGCCTACCAATGCGTATTGATACCTAAAACGATTGCCAATAAAACCAGCAAAAGTTCTTCCTTGGGTCATGCCTGCATGCCAAGAGAATTCGACATTAGCCAATTCGTCTGTTGTTCTTTTACGGAAAGCCCTAAGGAATGCATAAGCTCGATCAGCTATGTTCTCAAATGTTTGTGGTGCCCCAAAAAAGCAAGTTAGAACCCCGCCTTTGTCCCCAAATTCAATTTCTTTTAAGTAGCCAGAATAAGTAAACATCTCCTCTAAAACGATGGTACTCAAAATATTTAATGCATGATGGGACTCCAAACCAGTAAATGAGATAAAAATGGAAATAACGGTTCTAAACTCTCCGCTTTTTCGATGAAGAATTACAGAATCTGGAATAAAAAGCCTAGTGACCATTTCGTTAGGCTCAATGAATGGCTGATATATTTCTGTTGGGGAAAAATCCGGCTTGGCTTCTATCTGAAAGCAGCCAAATTGATTGGTTCCTGTTAATTTTGCAAATTGGTAAATAGAAGAAACATCAACTGCAGGGTGGATATTAATTTTATTAACCTCAGCTTGTTTTTGACATTCAGCAGCATTGGTTATTGCAAGACCTCTGAAATAATAACTTTTAGGAAAGTTACCTACAATTCCCCATTCTACTGATCCATTGGCGATTCCAATTCTAAATCCTATAGCAATGGATGGACTAACTTGGGTGAAAAAGTTTCTAATTTCTAACGCTACCTGAACTGCGGCAGCTTCATGGAGTTTTTGGTCTTTAGGAAAAATAGCCACAAAAGAATCGCCAGCAAAGTATGGAATAATCCCTTTATGCTTGTACACAATATCAACTAATGGCTGAAATACTTGATTGAGTAAAACCGTAAGTTGCTCTGCACCAACATTGCCTTTGGTCATCATGGACTCCGTTAATGCGGTAAAACCAGATAAGTCAACAGATAATGCTGAGGCTTCAAAAGATCCTTCGAGAATACCTTTTTCATAATTTTGGCTAATGAAATGAGGTATCAAGTGATTCAATGCTATTGGACTTTAATTATTTTTCTGGTATAGTGGTCAGTGGCTGTTTTTATTGTTACAAAATACATTCCTGCTTTTAAAGAGGATAAAGGTAGATTTCGCGTAATTAAAACAGACTCAAATACTTCTTCTTCAAAAATCGAAAGTAATTCCTGACCTTGTAAGTTATAAACGAAAATTTGAACAAATCCGTTCGTTGCAGGCAAAAACTCTAGTAATAAATTTTCATTAAAAGGATTTGGAAAGAGATTAATGGTTGCACTCACCTCTTTATTGGTTTCAATTATTTTTTCTTCGGGAATAGGAATTTCAATATTAGGCGTTTCCGCTAAAGGAGAACAATCTTCAATATAAGCTGTAAAACTACTTCCAGCGGCTGCTGTAAAATCGGGTGATAGAGTTATGCTTTTGGAGGCTACCATAGTTATGTTTTGGCCGCTTTGAATGTTTGCATTTGTAGTGATGCTTGAATGGTTACCAACAACTTGTTGATTTGAACTAATTTGAGAGAATATTTTATTTTCTTGGGTACAATCCTGAATCGTTACGGATGGGTCGGGGGTATAAGAAAATTCAAAATTAAATCCGGATGAGGACCATCTGTTATCCCACTCAAAAAAATACGGGGTGTTTTTTTCAACGTTGAAATTCTCAATTAAAGATGCATAAGGATAACTACTTTGTGGTGATATAGAACAAAAGTCATCATTATAAGCTACTTGATTTAGCGTAGAACAGTTTCCGGTGTATATAAATAATCGAGTATCAGCTCCACCATCACAAGATCCAATGGTGATTTTACCTTTTTGAGAGGGGGTAAATACATACCAATTGGCTTTGGTAGCACCTTCACAATTGTTACAGCCATAACCACAATTGGGTCCAATAGCCTGGTAAGTTCCACTTCCCGTAATAGTCAAAGCACTTGTACAAGTTAGACTGGCTTGGGTGTCATCACAATCTAAGCAACTAGAACTAGAAACATAATTGAATATCCTATCAGCTACTTGCTCGTGAAATTCATAATAGGAACCTACCCCTCCAACCAAGTGGCAATAACTCATTATTGTGCCCCGATCAGGTAAAAATGGATCTGATGGATCTTCACAGGATCCACTTGGGTAACCTGCCTTTCCTCCACAATTATCAATTCTTGTGTTATTGCCATTCCAAACACATGAATGTGTATGAGCTGAACCCAAATTATGACCTAATTCATGGGCTACTACAATCAGTGTAAAAGAGGATTTTGGTAAAGTAGAGGGATTGCCAAATTGACTGCCGCTGACCCCATACCTGGCAGTTCCACAAAGGGCATTTAGATAAGCCACCCCACCCAAAGCGCGCCCACTCAAGAGGTGAACTAAATCAGCTTGCACATTAGTTCTGGTACTTCTCAATAGCTGTAACATATCTCCTGTTGAAGATTGATTGGCGTATATATCATTAGAAGTCCAAATAAAAGAAGAAGCAAAAGTTAGAGGAACTCCAATCCCAGCATAGACTGTTGAAAGTTCATTAAACATACTAACCAAGTAGTTTTCAACTGCTGTGGTGCTTCCTCCCAAATTGTTATAAAGGGAATAATCAGTTTCAAAATAAATGCCTACTGGGTTGGTCTCAGAAAAAGTGGTTCTTTCAACTTGTGAATCCATATTGTAGGAATATGGTTTTTCCGTTAAGGATTCATTCCAGTCACAGGTAAAAGTTGGATTGCTATAGCTTCTTTCATTAACAAAGGCATATTTGTCCGATTTGTTATTGTATTGCCCAAGTACATAATTTTCCCCATCAATTGAAATGAGTGCCCTCAAATAATTTTTTCTAATGGTTAAAGTAACTAAACTGTTGGATTCCATTCCTTCTACTATCCCTCGATAACATGAAAAGTCATTGGCTTTTGATTGATTTCCACCGGAGGTGGTAAAAGTAAAAGAGGGAGCTATATGATCTATCTTAGTAACTATTAAAGTTAGGTTTCCCAAAACTTCAGAGGGTAGTTGGATAGCTAGATTTTTCTGGTTGGAAATAGAAGCTTGTACAGTACGCTCCTTTAATGAAAAAATTTCAATATCTTTTTGGAGTTTCGTTTTTTGAAATGGTTCAACTGCGTTAAAGGGGGATCCTGCTACCCTTTGTTTTCTGATTAATTCATTGGCCACTTCGAAGGCATTTTGCCCTAATGAATAATGACTGCTCAAAATCAAGGTCAAAAATGTTAGAATAGCTATAATTCTTCCTAAGGAATTCGAATGCATCATAAAAAATTCACCGATTCTGTTTCGCGAAAGCGAAGACAACCAGATAATAATGAACTAAGGCTTTTCTTTCTTCCTCTCTCTAATGCTAAAGGATCAAATAACTTTGCTAAACTATAAGACACTTTAAAAAGTATTTATGTTAATTTAATTTGTAATTCTTTTAATTGTTCTACAGCAATAGGTGAAGGCGCATCAATCATCATATCTCTACCCTGATTATTTTTGGGGAATGCGATGAAATCTCGTATAGAACTTTGACCGGACATGACAGCACATAATCTATCAAATCCAAAAGCAATTCCACCATGTGGTGGAGCTCCATATTCGAAAGCCCCCATTAAAAATCCAAATTGTTCTTCCGCTTCTTCTTTAGTGAAGCCTAATAATTGGAAGTTTTTTTCCTGAAGAGTTCTATCGTAAATCCTTATAGACCCACCACCAATTTCAGAGCCATTAATCACCAAATCATACGCATCGGCTCTTAGCGACTTCATAGTGTCGTGGTCTCCATTTAACATTCGATCGATATCCTCTTTTTTGGGTGCGGTAAACGGGTGGTGCATTGCATAAAACCTTTCGGTTTCTTCGTCCCACTCCAAAAGAGGAAAATCTACCACCCAGAGCGGTTTGAAATCATTGGGTTGAATTAAATCCATTCGATGAGCCATTTCTAACCTAAGTGCCCCCATCTGTTTTCTTACCTGGTCTTTTTCTCCTGAAAGGAGCAACATTAAGTCACCAGGTTGAGCTTTCAGAACCTCAGCCCATTGTCGCAAGTCATCTGTTGTAAAGAATTTATCAACAGATGATTTTAGAGTCCCATCTTCATTATATCTGACATATATCATTCCTTTAGCCCCTATTTGAGGCCTTTTTACCCAATCAATAAGACCGTCAATTTGCTTTCTAGTATAATGAGCTTGACCCTTGGCACATATTCCCACAATTAATTCTGCTTGGTCAAATACCTGAAACCCTTTATTTTGAGCGACCTCATTCAGTTCAACGAGGGTCATTTCAAACCTTTTGTCAGGCTTATCAGAACCATATAATCTCATTGCTTCATCATAGGTCATGCGATCGAAATCGGGAAGGGGAATCCCCAAAGTCTTATTAAACAAATGTTTAGTCAACCCTTCAAAAGTTTGTAATATTTCCTCTTGAGTAACGAAAGACATTTCACAATCAATTTGTGTGAATTCAGGTTGCCTATCTGCTCTTAAGTCTTCATCTCTAAAGCACTTTACTATTTGGAAATATTTATCCAAACCAGCTACCATTAAAATTTGCTTGAATGTCTGAGGAGATTGGGGTAAAGCGTAAAATTCTCCTGGATTCATTCGACTGGGTACAACAAAGTCGCGAGCACCTTCAGGCGTACTCTTAATTAAAAAGGGAGTTTCTACCTCGATAAAATCCTTTTCGGCTAGATATTTTCTAGTTTCTAGAGCTAAATTGGATCGAAATATGATGTTTTTTTGAACAACAGTTCTTCTCAGGTCTAAATAGCGATATTTCATTCTTAAATCCTCTCCGCCGTCGGTATCATCTTCTATGGTAAAAGGTGGGGTTTTAGCGGCATTTAAGATTTCCAATTTTTTAACCTCAATTTCAATATCTCCCGTGGCTCGGTTGGCATTTTTATTTGAGCGTTCTCGAACCACTCCTTCTACGCTTATTACCCATTCTCTCCCCATTTTTCGAGCAGTCTCACATAACTTTGGATCATCATCTACATTAAAAACCAATTGAGTGATTCCATATCGGTCTCTTAAATCTACAAAAGTCATCCCCCCAAAGTCCCTACCTGTTTGTACCCACCCACTTAATTTGACGGTTTTGCCAATATCAGTAATTCTAAGGGCTCCACAATGATTGGTTCTAAACATATTTTAAATTTTAAAGTCCACAAAAATAGTTAAAATACTTTTGTTTGATTTAAATAACAGAAAGCGTTTACAGGCGTTTTAAAATAAATAGTCATCAACCAATGCCAAAGCAGCTCACAGTATTTTTTATTTTTTTAATGGCCTTTTGTACCAAAATGGAAGCTCAAATAGAGGAGCGGGGTTATTATAATTATGAGATAGATGAGTGTGGGGATACGGTCATCGTTGCGGAACTTAATCACATTTCTGTTTCCGCTCCTGCTTTGGTTGATAATGCAGATATTAGAAAGTACAAAATCTACAGACAATACGCAGTAAAAGTGTACCCATACGCTAATAAAGCTATTGAAATATTTCGCAAACAGGAAGCGCTGACTACCCACATGGATGAGCGGTACAAAAAAGCATATCTTCGACTTCTCCACAAAGAATTAAAGGAGGAGTTTGAAGACCCCCTCAAAAAATTAACCCGAACTCAAGGCATGATTCTCATAAAGATGATAGAAAAGGAGTTGGATACCCCCCTGTACTTTTTAATTAAGAACCTAAAAGGAGGGATCAATGCTACTTATTGGAGTACGCTGGGTAAATTTTTTGGTCACCAAATTAAAGAAGGCTACCACAAGGGCGAAGATCCCATTTTGGATATGGTCTTAAATGATTTCAACATCGCCTATAATTTCCCTTTAGGCAAAAAATAAGAATGTTAAATTTAAGTCAAAAATATTCGATATGAATAGTCTATCTGATTTATCAGAAAAACTAGAGGGAGAGATTTTAACGGGGAATTTATACAAAGCCTTATATGCCACTGATGCCTCAGTGTATAAGAAATGGCCTATAGGGGTTGCATTTCCTAAAAGCAAAAAGGATATAGTTGCTTTAGTAGAATATGCTCAGCAAAAGGGATTAAACCTAATTCCTAGGGCTGGAGGAACTTCGTTGGCAGGACAGTGTGTTGGTGAAGGATTGGTCGTTGATGTAAGCCGATACCTCAACCGAATTTTAGAGGTAAATGAAGAAGAAAAATGGGTGAGGGTAGAGCCAGGGGTTATCAGAGATGAACTTAATAGCGCACTGTCGAAGAAGGGTTTGTACTTTGGCCCTAACACCTCGACAGCTAATAGGTGTACCATTGGAGGAATGGTTGGAAATAATTCTTGTGGGACAACTTCAATAGTGTATGGTTCTACGAGGGATCATGTTATGGAATTAGAAGTTGTTTTATCGGATGGTTCTGTAGTAAATTTTTCAGATGTAACCCCCATTGAATTAAAAGCAAAAATTAATCAAAGAGATCTAGAAGGACGGATTTATACTCAAATCTGGGAGCGGTTGAAAGACCAGCAAACAAGAGAAGAAATAAAATCTCAATATCCCAAAAAAGGCATTGATAGAAGAAATACGGGATATGCGGTGGATGTATTGATGGAACAACAACCCTTTAATGAAAATGGTGATCCATTTAACTTGGCCAAATTGTTATGTGGCTCTGAAGGGACTTTAGCATTTACTACGGAAATTAAGTTGGCGGTTGCTCCTCTTCCTCCAAGTGAACAAGTGATTGTCGCTGTACATTTTGAAAACATCATTAATGCCATGCACGGTGTAGTAGTAGCTATGTCTTTCCATCCGGATGCATGTGAATTGATGGATAAGATTATTTTGGATTGTACTAAAGGAAATATCAGTCAAAGACAGAATAGATTTTTCATAGAGGGAGACCCAGGGGCAGTTTTGATGATTGCATTTAGAGGAAAAAGCCTAAAAGAGGCTAGAGAAAAGGCTTCAGAGATGATCAGTGCTTTCCAAAAGGGAAATTTAGCCTATGCTTTTCCAATTATAGAAGGCAAAGATACAGATAAAGTATGGGCCCTGAGGGCTGCAGGTCTCGGTGTTCTCTCCAATGTCCCTGGAGATGCCAAACCTGTGGCGTGTATTGAGGATACTGCAGTTTTAATAGAAGATTTGCCAAACTATATTCAGGAGTTTTCCGACATGATGAAGCAATTTAACCAAGAAGCTGTATACTATGCCCATGCCGGTGCTGGCGAAATTCATTTACGGCCTATTTTAAATTTGAAATCACCAAAGGATCGCAGATTATTTTATGAAATATCTAAAGCATCAGCAGAATTGGTGAAAAAATATGGTGGATCTCTAAGTGGTGAACACGGTGATGGCCGAGTTAGGGCATCATTTATTCCGTTAATGATTGGGAATAAAAATTATCAACTTTTAAAAGAGATAAAAGAAACTTGGGATTCAAAAGGAGTTTTTAATATCGGAAAAATCGTAAATGCACCACCTATGTTGGAGGATTTGCGGTATGAAGAAAACCAGAAAGTATTAAACCTTTCAACCCAATTCAATTTCGATTCCACCAACGGTATTCTAGGTGCTGCAGAATTATGTAATGGCTCTGGTGATTGTAGAAAATTAAATTTTTCGGGTGGGTTGATGTGTCCTAGTTATAGGGTTACTCGAAATGAAAAAGACAGTACGAGAGGTAGGGCAAATGTGTTGAGGGAATTTCTTACTATGAATGTTCACAAAAACCCCTTCGATCATCCTGAGATTAAAGAGGCAATGGACCTATGCTTATCCTGCAAGGCTTGTACATCAGAGTGTCCATCTAATGTTGACATGACTACGCTCAAGTCAGAATTTTTATATCAGTATCAAAAATCTAATGGAGTTTCTCTTAGGACGAAAATTTTTGCCCACATTGCTTCACTGAATGCATTATTACAACGCTTCCCCATTCTTGCTAATTATTTTTTAAAACATAAGGTGTTCAGTATTGCTATTAAGTCTTTTTTGGGAATTGCTAAAGAGCGTTCTATGCCACTCTTATCTCATAAAAGTTGGCTATCTCATATTAAAAAACATTCGTTTTATTTTCCTTCTCCGATACCGAGTAAAGGTGCACTTTATCTTTTTTGCGATGAATTTACCAATCTTAATGAGAGTACTATTGGAGTTAAAGCAATTAAATTATTAAATGCCTTAGGCTTTGATGTTAGATTTGTAAAACACCCAGAAAGCGGCAGAGCTGCTATGTCTAAAGGTCTTTTGGATTACGCACAAAAAATTGCCGAAAAGCAGATTGAGATCTTTTCATCGCTCATCCATAAGGATTGCCCTTTGGTGGGTGTTGAGCCTAGTGCTATCCTTTCCTTTAAAGATGAATACCCTAAGCTCGTATCTAGAGAAAGGAAAGAGGTTGCGGAAAAAATCTCAGAACATGTCTATACGATTGAATCGTTTTTGATGAAAGTCCTTAAAGAGGGAAAAATAAGTGAAGGAGATTTTACGGATGTAGCTAAAAACATTTTGGTGCATGTTCATTGTCACCAAACTTCATTGTCGATTCCTGAGGAGGTTTATCAATTATTGAGTTTGCCTAAAAATTACACCGTCCAAAAAGCACCCGAGGGTTGTTGTGGAATGGCGGGATCATTTGGCTATGAAAAGGAACACTTTGATTTGAGTTTGGAAATAGGTAATCAAGGATTACTTCCCTCGGTGAGAAATAGTGATGCAGATACTATTATATTAGCTACAGGGACTAGCTGTAGGCATCAAATTTTTGATGCCACCTCCCGTAAAGCATTTCATACCGTTGAAGTATTATATGATGCTTTAGCTCATTCTTTAAATTAAATTTGTCAGATGAGTAGGCCGAAATCCTCATTATTGGAATGTATCCCCAACTTTAGTGAAGGCCAAAACCCAAAAATAATTAAGGAAATAGTAAAGAGTATTGAAGCAATTCACGGATTAGAGATCCTTCATGTTGATATTGGGTATTCTGTAAATAGATCTGTAGTTACATTTTTAGGAGAACCTGCAGCTGTAATTGAAGGGGCTTTTATGGGAATTAAGACCGCGGCCTCTCTTATAGATATGAGCAAACAAAAGGGAACTCACCCTAGGATAGGCGCGACTGATGTTTGCCCGCTCGTTCCATATAGAAATCTCTCTAAAGAAGAAGCTATTCATTGGTCTAACAGGCTGGGTAAAAGAGTAGGAGAAGAATTACAAATTCCGGTGTATTTGTACGAATGGTCTGCCAAAGAGAATCATCGCAAACTTTTAGCTGATATAAGAAAAGGCGGATATGAAAACATGAGCATTAAGATAAAGAGTAAAGGATGGCAACCCGATTATGGACCTATAAATTTTTCACCTCAAACAGGAGCAACGGTAATTGGAGCAAGATTTTTTTTGATTGCTTTCAATATACAATTATCCACTCAAAGACTCGATATCGCTAAAAAAATAGCTGGGGCTTTAAGAGAAAAAAGAGGTCATCCATCCGAACAAAATACTGGATTAAAAGGAGTAAGGGCAATTGGTTGGTATATTCCAGAATATAAAGAAGTCCAAGTATCCTTTAATGTAACAGATTTTAGAACTACTTCATTATTTGAATTATTCGAGGCCTGTCGGAAGTTAGCTAAAGCAGATAACGTCGAAATTTCTGGATCGGAATTAATAGGTATGATACCCATGGAGGCCATTAGAAACGCAGGGATCGAAATTATTCAAGCAGGTAAAACGAGGGAATTAAATAATCCCGTAAAGGCTGCTATTGAATACTTAGGACTGAATAATATTAAACCTTTTCTGCCGGAAGAAAGGATTATTTCCCTCAAATCAATTCTCTAATTTTTGTTTGACTTCTACGATTTCGTACCCCTCAATGACATCTCCTACTTTAATATCGTTAAAGTTTTTGACAGAGATACCACATTCAAGACCTTGACGGACTTCCTTTGCATCTTCTTTGAATCGTTTTAGAGAAGAAATCTCTCCATGTTGGCCTTCTTTGGTAGGGAAAATTACGATTCCATCCCGGATGAGTCTAATCCTTGAATTTCTTAGAATTTTACCTTCTTGCACATAACAACCCGCAATGGTTCCTATCTTAGATATTTTGTATACTTCTCTAACTTCAGCCTGTCCTAAGATGTTTTCTTCCTTAGTAGGTTCAAGCATTCCCTCAATGGCTGATTTAATTTCCTCAATGGCCTTGTAAATAATAGAGTATAGCTTGATTTCTACGCCTTCTTTTTCAGCCAATTGTCTTGCCCCTAATGAGGGTCTAACTTGAAACCCAATAATGATAGCATCAGAAGCGGAGGCCAATAGGACATCCGATTCTATAATCTGACCTACTGCTTTATGAATAACATTGACGATTACTGTTTCCTGAGAAAGCTTAATTAAGGAGTCAGAAAGCGCTTCAATAGATCCGTCCACATCCCCTTTAACAATTAAGTTCAACTCTTTAAACGTTCCTAAAGCCAATCGACGTCCAATTTCATCTAAGCTAATTCTTTTGGTTGCCCTATTGGCTTGTTCTCTAGAAATTTGTGCCCTTTTATTGGCAATAGCTCTGGCTTCTTGTTCTGATTCTACAACTTTAAATTTTTCACCTGCTTGTGGCGCACCATCTAAACCTAAAACCATTACTGGTTGTGAAGGGCCTGCCTCTTTGATACGCTTATTCCTCTCATTAAACATGGCCTTGATTTTCCCAGAAAAGTCTCCGGATACCATTGGGTCGCCAATTTTCAAGGTGCCATTTTGAACTAAGATTTTTGTTACATATCCTCTTCCTTTGTCTAGGGAGGCTTCTAAAAGCGTTCCAACTGCTTTCTTTTTGGGGTTAGATTTAAGATCAAGCACTTCGGCCTCTAATAGGATTTTTTCTAATAATCCATCGATACCTTCACCAGAATGCGCTGAGATATCTTGAGATTGATACGTTCCCCCCCAATCTTCCACCAAAAAATTCATTGAAGCTAAATCTTGTTTGATTCGCTCTGGATTTGCGCCTGGCTTATCTATTTTATTTATAGCAAATATAATAGGAACTCCTGCAGCTTGTGCGTGAGAAATAGCTTCTTTGGTCTGTGGCATAATACTGTCATCCGCTGCAATAATAATTACAGCAATATCAGTTACTTTAGCACCCCTAGCTCTCATTGCGGTAAAGGCTTCGTGACCAGGTGTATCCAAAAATGTAATTCCTTTTTTGTCTGGACCTATTTTTACCTCATAAGCGCCGATGTGTTGGGTAATTCCTCCTGCTTCCCCACTGGCTACATTAGCTTCTCTGACGTAATCTAGTAATGAGGTTTTGCCATGGTCAACGTGCCCCATAACCGTTACTATTGGAGCTCTGTGAACAAGTTCAGCTGGATCGTCTTCAATTTCTTCCTCCTCTCCGTCAGTTTGTTCCTCCATACTAATGAATTCTACTTCATGTTCGAATTCACCAGCAACCAATTCAATAACCTCTGCATCTAAACGCTGATTAATAGAAACAATAATGCCCAGATTCATACAAGTAGTTATGACATCCGTTGCATCTACGTTCATGAGGTTAGCTAACTCCTGAACGGATATGAATTCAGTGAGTTGTAACTTTTCGTTTTCTAATTCTAACTCTTTCTCTTCTTGTTTTTCTCTTAATCTTTCTCTCTTTTCTCGTCTTAATTTCTGTCCTTTTTTCTTTCCTCCACCAGACAATCTGGCCATAGTAGCCTTGATTTTTTCGTCTATTTCTTTTTGAGAAACTTCTTTTAGCTCCTCTTCTTTACTTTTACCTCTTTTTAACCCACCTTTTCCGCTTGGGCCTTGAGACTGACGATTGCCAGGTGCTGAAGATTCAACTGAAACTCTTTTTCTTTTTCTTTTTCTTTTTTTGGCATCTTCAGCAGCATTGGACTTGCCAGATACCTGCTGAGATTTTTCGGGGCTACTTGATGCTGCTGCAGATGATTCTTTTGATTCCTCATTTTTGGTTTTTTTGGAATCAAACTTGTTGGCATCAATTTTACCGAGTATTTTAAGTCCTCTTAGTTCCTGTTTTTCCGTTTTATGAATATTCTCTGTAGAAGGAGTTGCCGATTTTTCCACTTTTGGAGTGTCTCGAACTACTTCCTTTTGTGATTCGACGGGATCAGGTTTCTTACTCTGTGTATTTTCCTTTACCGGAGGGTTGTTTTTTGATGGGCTTTCTTCTTTTTTAGGACTGGCTTCTGCTTTGGGGGATGGTGTTTCCTTTTTCTTTTTTACAGGTTCCAAGTTGATTTTACCCAATACCTTTAACTTAGGTTTTGCAGGCTCCTCCCTCTCAATATTTTCAGCAGGTGAATCCGATATTGAAGGGTTTTCAGTCTTTTCTGTTTTCTGAACAGGCTTTTCAATTAACTCTTTGGGTTTTTCCTGCACAAGCTCATCTTCCTTCTTAGTTGGTCTGTTTCCTATGACCAGTTGATCAGCTTGCTCCTTAATGGCAATAGCTTGCTGAAACTCTTTTAAAAGTTCATTGTACATTTCTTCAGACACCTTAAAAGTGGGTCTGTTTTCTATTTCAAATCCCTTTTGAGTTAAAAAATCTACAATAGTAGATGTACCTACATTAAGTTCTTTAGCAATTTTGACTAAAATTTTCGTCATCTGCAGTTTTTAGTTTCGAAAGAAAAATTTTTTTCTTTCATTAAAATCGGGATTTACCCGAATTTGTGGCAAAGATAATTATTAATTGTTACTCTTTGAACTCCTCTTCCAATATTCTTAAGACTTCGTCAATGGTTTCCTCCTCTAAATCGGTTCTCCTCAGAAGTTCTTCTTTACTAAGTTCCAATACACTTCTGGCACTGTCACATCCTATGGATTTGAGGGCATCAATTACCCAGCTTTCAATCTCATCAGCAAATTCATCTAAATCCACATCATCTATCTCATAATCCACTTTGTTTCTGAATACATCAATTTCCATTTCGGTAAGTTGACTAGCTAATTTGATGTTAGAGCCTCCTTTCCCGATGGCTAATGAAACCTGATCTGGTTCCATATATACATTAGCTCTTTTATTCTCCAAATCTAAGTCAATAGAACTAACTTTAGCAGGAGTTAAAGATCTTTGAATAAACAAGGACATATTGTTGGTGAAATTGACAATATCTATGTTTTCATTATTGAGTTCTTTAACAATTCCATGAATTCTAGAGCCCTTCATCCCTACACAAGCACCTACTGGGTCTATTCGGTCATCATACGACTCTACTGCTACTTTTGCCCGCTCTCCAGGTATTCTGACAATATTCTTAATGGTAATTAATCCATCCTCAATTTCAGGAACTTCTTGCTCTAATAACTTTTCTAAGAACGTATTATCTGTTCTTGAAACAATCACCAGCGGGGCATTATTCCGCATTTCAACCTTCTTGATAATGCCTTTAACCATATCCCCCTTACGGAAAAAATCACCCCGAATCATATCGGTTTTGGGCATGATTAATTCTGTACCGGTTGCATCATCTATGATCAAAATCTCTTTCTTGAGAATTTGGTTGACTTCTCCGAAAACAATTTCCCCCACTCGATCGCTATATCTATTAAATACTTCATCTTTTTCTAACTCCATGATTCTAGAGATGAGCGTCTGCCTGGCGGCCATAATGGAGCGTCTTCCAAAATCCTCTAAAAAAAGTTGTTGGTAACATTCGTCTCCTACCTCGTAATCTTTTTCAATTGATTGGGCTTCAGAAAAGGATATCTGACTTTTTTCGTCGTTAACCTCTCCATCGGGAACAATTTCTCTGACTCTCCACAATTCCAAATCACCTTTGGTGGTGTTGACGATCACATCGAAATTGTCATCTGAACCATATTTTTTGCGTATTAAGGTTCGGAAGACATCTTCCAAAACCCTAACCATCGTTGGTCTGTCAATATTTTTTCCAGAAATAAATTCAGAAAAGGTATCTACTAAATTTATCATCACTTGATTTTTTTAAAATGATATTTTAACTATAGCTTCTTTTATGTTTTCGAAAGGAATTTCTTTTTGTTCCGTTCTTTTTGTCTTTTTTTTTCCTTCTTTCGTTATTACCTCTTGTTTAATGGTGATTTCTCTTTCATTTACTTCCTTTAAAAGACCCTCCACAATGGTTCCGTCATTTTGCGTTATGGATAAAACCCTTCCTATATTTTTAGGATATTGCCTAAATCTTTTCAGAGGAGTACCAACTCCTGGAGAAGAAACTTCCAAAGTATATTGCTCCCCTAACCATTTGTTTTCTTCTATGATAGCCTCCAAATATCTGCTGATAGCTTTACACTTATTAAAATCCAAAGTCTCGTCCGCATCTACGTAAACCGTCACTTTTTGTTTTTTAGCATGAATGTCAATTAGGAAACAATCCGAGTAGTTTGAGTCTTTCCAAAGGCCATCCAGGGCATTTTTAATATTATCAATTAATGGGTTGTTCATTTTTAAAGTCATTAAATCCAATGACAGGCACATAAAAAAAAGAGGGAACAAATGCTCCCTCTTTCCTTCAATTCGTATGCAAATATAATATAATTTTTGGAGGTAAACAGTAGTTGGTTAATTTTGTTAATTCGGTAAAATCATAAATTGCTGAAGATGAATGTGGATAATTTGCTAAATAGGGCCCTTAATTTCGAATTTTTATCAGCTGAGGAAGGGGTGTTTCTTTTCGAAAATGCGGCTACTGCAGAATTAATGTATGTGGGGAATATTCTTCGGCAAAAACAAGTGCCAGGTAACCATGTAACCTGGATAATTGATAGGAATTCTAATACCACCAATGTTTGTATTGCCAATTGTAAATTCTGTAATTTTTACAGAAGGCCTGGGCATGAGGAATCCTATATTACCACATTAGAGGAATATGAGGAAAAAATTAAAGAAACTTTTAGGCTAGGGGGAGAACAATTGCTATTACAAGGTGGCCATCATCCGGATCTTGGACTTCAATACTATACGGATCTTTTTTCCGAACTGAAAAGGAGGTTTCCCTCTTTAAAATTACATGCTTTAGGTCCTCCTGAAATTGCACATATAACCAAATTGGAGCAATCTACACATATTGAGGTTTTAAGTGCATTAAAAGAAGCTGGTTTAGATTCCCTTCCAGGTGCCGGGGCAGAGATATTAGAGGATCGGGTTAGGAGATTGATTTCTAAAGGAAAATGTGGAGGTCAAGAATGGTTAGATGTCATGGAAGCGGCCCACAAAATCAACCTTACTACTTCTGCAACTATGATGTTTGGCCATATTGAAACCAACTGGGAACGAATGAGTCACTTGGTTCGATTAAGGGAGGTTCAGGCCAAAAAACCAAAGGAATCAAAGGGTTTCATTGCATTTATTCCTTGGCCGTTTCAGGATGAAGGAACGTTACTCAAGAAGATCAAACGCGCTCGCAATAATTTTACAGGGGACGAATACATTCGAATGATATCTATGAGTAGAATTATGTTGCCCAATGTAAAGAATATTCAGGCGAGCTGGCTTACCGTTGGCAAACAAGTAGCTCAGCTATGTCTTCATGCTGGGGCTAATGATTTTGGTTCTATAATGATTGAAGAAAATGTGGTTAGTGCAGCTGGGGCTAAATTTAGATTTACTGCCGATGGTATTCAGGAGGCCATTCGGGAAGCGGGTTTTGAACCAAAGCTCCGCAACCAGCAGTACGAATTCAGAGAACTTCCTAATGGTATTGAGCAACAGGAATTAGATAAAAGCTCAATGATAGTAGATTAATGGGAGACTTATTCAAGGAAGCTCAAGCGGCAGCAGATTTTATTTCTAACCAACATGATCAAGTTCCTGATACGGCTATAGTCTTAGGGACTGGACTAGACCACCTATTAAAAAGAGTACATATAGAATTAGAACTTCCCTACCACGCTATTCCTAACTTCCCAATAAGTACAGTTCAAAGCCACAGAAGCACATTGGTAATTGGTAGGTTAGGACAACGGAAAGTAGTGATTTTAGCAGGAAGGTTTCATTATTACGAAGGCTATACTAGTGCACAGGTTGCTTTTCCCGTAAGGGTCCTTCACCTTTTAGGTGTGAAAAACATATTGATGACAAATGCTGCTGGTAGTGTCAATCCAAATTTTGAATCTGGACATATTATTTTAGTGAAAGATCATATTAACCTCCATCCTGATAACCCATTAAGAGGGCCTAATGACGAACGTTTTGGACCTAGATTTCCCGACCTTTCAAAAGCCTATAGTCTTCCCCTTCGGGAAAAGTTTAAAACCGCTGCACTCAAAGTAGGATATGGTTCAGTTCCGGAGGGAGTATACGTAGGTGTTCAGGGACCCAATTTGGAGACGCCTTCTGAGTATAAAATGTTTCATTTATTAGGAGGAGATTTGGTAGGCATGTCGACTATCCCAGAGGTTTTGGTGGCCAATCATGTTGGCATGGAGGTTTTGGTAGCCTCAGTGGTAACCAACCTTTGTTATCCTCCTGAGAACATACGGGAGACTACCTTGGAATCAGTTATAGAGGAAGCTCGTGCATCGGGAGAAGAATTGGGAAAAATTTTATTTGCGATGATAAACTAACAATTGTTTTGGAAGAGCGTACAGAAGAATTTAAAGTAGGGGACATTGAATTGGAAAGTGGAGGTCCTTCGCATATTACAGTAATTGGAGCTCGCGAACACAACCTAAAAGACATTGATGTTAACATCCCCAGGCACCAATTGGTTGTAATTACAGGTCTCAGTGGTAGTGGCAAATCCTCACTAGCATTCGACACTATTTACGCTGAGGGGCAGAGGAGATATATGGAGACCTTTTCCGCTTATGCTCGGCAGTTTATCGGAGACATGGAAAGACCGGATGTAGAGCAAATTGAAGGTTTAAGCCCAGTTATTTCTATTGAACAAAAAACTACCGGAAGAAACCCTCGCTCTACCGTAGGAACGGTGACAGAAATTTATGATTTTTTAAGACTGCTTTTTGCCAGAGTTGGGGACGCTTATTCCCATATTACTGGTCAGAAAATGGTACAGTATTCCGAAAAGCAAATGTTGGAGGAAATTAGCTCGCAATTTCTCCATAAAAAAATAATAATGCTGGCTCCCCTGATTAGAGGACGTAAAGGCCATTATCGCGAGCTTTTCGATCAAATGATGAGACAGGGTTATACAAAAGTTAGAGTGGATGGCACTTTATTGAATTTGGAACCTGGGCTTCAGGTGGATAGATACAAAACCCATGATATTGAATTGGTAGTTGATCGCTTGACCATTACAGATAGCAAGTTAGAACGATTGAGTAATTCTATGGTGACGGCTCTTAAATTGGGTAATGGTATGCTGGGGATAGCTGATCCAGATAGTGACAATGTATTTTTGTTCAGTACACATTTGATGGATGCAGAGTCAGGTATATCTTATGAAGCTCCTTCTCCCAATACTTTTTCTTTTAACTCTCCTTATGGCGCTTGTCCAGAATGTGGAGGATTGGGTAATGTTAATAAGGTAGATTTAGAAAAGGTGATTCCCGATTATACAAAGTCCATTAACGAGGAGGGTATTGTTCCCTTAGGAGAGGTTAGAGATAATGATAATTTTAAAAGGATTAGGGCTATTGCTAAGGCGTATAAGTTTAATTTTTCAACACCTATTAAAGAGATTCCAGAGGCTGGTCTTAATGCCATATTATACGGTGGATTTTCAAAGAGAAGTGACTATACCAAAAACATTGGGTATGACGGCCTTCTTAAAATGTTAAAATACTGGTATGAAGATAGTGGCTCTGAGAAAGTCCGCTCATTCGCAGAAGATTTTATGAGCGTTGATACCTGTCAAGAATGTCAGGGATATAGATTGAAAAAGGAGGCATTACACTTTAAAATTGCCAATTTCCATATTGGTCATTTAGCTGAAAGTGACATTAATGAGTTGCTGGTCAAAATTGAAGATATAGAACAATCACTTCCAGATCGCAAAAAGATTATTGCATCGGAAATTATTAAGGAAATTAAATTGAGGATTGGATTTTTACTTCATGTTGGATTGGATTATTTAAGCTTAAATAGGCCTGCAAGAACTCTTTCTGGGGGAGAAGCTCAAAGGATTAGATTGGCTACGCAAATTGGTTCTCAATTGACAGGTATCACTTATATTTTGGATGAACCTAGTATTGGGCTTCATCAAAGAGACAATCAAAAATTAATTGAGGCACTCAGAGCATTAACGGATATAGGTAATTCAGTTTTAGTGGTAGAGCACGACAAGGATATTATGTTGGCTGCTGATTATATAATTGACATGGGGCCAGGTGCGGGTCAATTCGGTGGAGAAATTGTTGCTGAGGGGCCGCCGGCCTCATTTATACAATCTAGTTCAGCAACTGCCGAATATCTTAATGGCACAAAGGAATTGCAAATTCCGGATAAAAGGAGAACAGGAAATGGACTTTTCTTGCAGTTAAAAGGTGCCAGTGGTAATAACCTAAAAAAGGTAGATGTGACGATTCCATTAGGAACACTGACTTGTATTACTGGGGTGTCGGGAAGTGGAAAATCTACGCTTATTAACGAAACCCTCTATCCCATACTTAGACAGCATTTCTACAAGAGTATTAAGAAACCGTTGGCTTACCAAACTATTGAAGGATTGGAACACCTAGACAAGGTAATAGAGATTGACCAGAGTCCTATTGGCAGAACTCCAAGATCAAATCCAGCCACTTATACTGGAGTTTTTACAGAGATTAGAAATCTTTTTGCGGAAATTCCAGAGGCTAAGATTCGGGGTTATAAATCTGGGAGATTTTCTTTTAACGTAAAAGGGGGGCGATGTGAAGAATGCGGAGGTTCAGGATTACGTGTTATTGAAATGAATTTTTTGCCAGATGTGCAAGTAGAATGCGAAAAGTGTTTTGGTAGGAGATATAATAGAGAAACATTGGAAATACTTTATAAAGGTAAATCTATAAGTGACGTATTATCCATGTCTGTTGCTGAGGCGGTAAACTTCTTTGAAGGGATACCCAAAATATTTAGAAAATTAAAAACGCTTCACGAAGTGGGCTTGGGGTATATTACATTAGGCCAACAAGCGACTACCCTTTCTGGAGGAGAGGCCCAACGGGTTAAATTAGCGGAGGAATTGTCCAAGAAGGATACGGGCAATACGCTATATATTTTAGATGAACCTACAACAGGATTACATTTCCAAGACATTTTGCAACTTTTAGAGGTGATTAATCGATTGGTTGACAAAGGCAACACCATTATGATTATAGAACACAACCTAGACGTTATTAAAATGGCTGATTTTATTGTTGACATGGGACCTGAAGGGGGGCATAGAGGAGGCCAAATTGTAGTAAGCGGAACTCCCGAAAAAGTAGTTGCCTCTCAAATGGGATACACTGCACCGTTTTTGGCTAAAGAGCTCAGTTGACTAGCCGTTTTTCTTTGTATATTTGATTCTTACCATTAATTTTGGTAATTATCGAGTATGCGCAAATTGGTCAATTTATTTTTTAGGGCCTATTTTAGACAGAGGTACAATAGGATCATTTATGCTGCAAACCATCCCATTGATGTTCAATCAGAGGTTTTCCACTCCCTAATAAATTCTGCAAAGGATACAGAATGGGGAAAGCTGCATCGTTATAGAGCAATCAAAACTTATGAGGACTTCACTCGCAATGTCCCTCTGCAAGATTACGATTCTCTCAAGCCATATATTCAAAGAATGATGCACGGTGAGCGCGGAGTTCTTTGGCCAGGAAGAATTAAATGGTTTGCCAAGTCTTCAGGAACTACAACTGATCAGAGCAAATTCATTCCAGTTAGTATGCGAAGTCTTAGAGATTGTCATATGAAAGGCTCTAGGGATTCTATGGCTTTATTTTACCATTATTTTGAAAAGGCTAGTTTGATGCAAAATCACAGTATGATAATGGGTGGTAGTTTATATCCTTTTGAAGCTTATCAGAAAAGTAAAATAGGTGATGTGTCTGCTATTATGATGTATCATCTACCTTCTATTGGTAGACCTTTTTTTACTCCTGATGTTGAAACCGCACTTTTAGCGGATTGGGATGAGAAAATTGAAAGATTTGCACAGGCGGCAGTCAAACAAGAAGACGTAGTAATGATTGCGGGAGTTCCTACTTGGACCGTTCTACTTTTTGAAAAAATTTTAATGATTAGTGGTAAAGAAAACATGCTTGAGGTATGGCCTAAATTCCAAGTTTATTTTCATGGAGGGGTTAGTTTTTTGCCATATAGAAAACAGTTTGAAAAATATTTTCCTTCTCCATCGGTGAAATACCACGAAGTATATAATGCTACAGAAGGGTATTTTGCTACCAAGATTTCAGCGGATGACCACGATTTACTGTTATTGACACAAAATGGTATTTATTACGAATTTATTCCATTAGATCATTACTTTAAAGGAGTGAAAGATACGCTTCCGCTGGAGGCGGTGGAGGAGGGAAAAAACTATGTAATGGTAATCAGTACTATTGCAGGTCTTTGGAGGTTTATGCTCGGCGATACGGTTAAGTTTACCAGTACCAAGCCATACAAAATAACTATATCTGGAAGAACTAAGCAATTTATCAATGTTTTTGGTGAGGAGGTGATCGTTGAAAATACAGATCGTGCTATCGATTTGACCAGTAAAGGTTTAGGGGTATTGGTCAAGGATTATACTGTTGGACCAATATTTATGAAAAATGGAAAAAATGGCGCTCATCAATGGTTAATTGAATTTGTTGGTAAAGAGCCAAATACAGAAGAATTTGCTTTTTTGCTAGACCAAAATATGAGAATTCTAAATTCAGATTATGATGCCAAACGATATCAAAGTATGGCCCTAAGACAATTGGAGTTAGTTGTTATTCCCTCTGGCGGGTTTGAAACCTGGATGAAAAAAAGAGGCAAATATGGAGGCCAACATAAAGTACCACGATTAGCAAACGACCGACAATATGTCGATGAAATTATTAATTATACAACAAAGAAGTAAAAATAATGACATTATGGCACTCAAATAAGAAATTGAGTGCCATTTTGGCAATTTATTTGGATTGGTACGGGGCTTGATAAAGTATTGATGTAACCATAAAAAATATACATCATGAAATTATCTAGAATTAATCCTGCTTTTACTACAGTTAATCGCAATCAACCATCCGTTTTTGACTTGTTTTTAAACGACTTCTTCCATGATCATCCAGCAACTGGTTCTGGGGAGGTTCCAACCAATATTATTGAAGACGATAACAATTTAGTTTTTGAGTTGGCCATTCCAGGACTTGAGAAAAAGGATATTGAGATCAAAGCTGAGGGAGAAAAATTAGTAATCAAAGCTGAAAAGAAAATTGAGGTCAATGAAAATCATCGTTTTTTAAGAAGGGAGTTTGGTCATATTAGTTATAATAGGGTTTTCGAATTACCAAACTATGTGGATGTAAATGGGATAAAAGCAAATTATGAGGAGGGTATCTTAAGGATTACCATTTCAAAGAAGGCGGCAGAAAAGCCTAAATTAATAAGCGTTGCGTAATTCAAACCACTTTTAGTTAAGGTAACTATGACAATAAGATATTGTCTAAACACGCTAAAAATCTTATTTTGAATAGCAATTTGTAAATTATTGCCAATGGCATAAATACAAATTATTGATTAATAGGGTTTTAGGTGTTTTGAAGGTCAATACAAGAAAGTATTGGCCTTTTTATTTCTCTGGATGCTCCTCGTTCTTAAAATAAGAATGATACACGTCATCAAGAGCCTGAAAAAAACTTTGTCCGAATTTTCTAGTAATGGCTTCTTTTAGAAATTGGTAAACGGGCAGTTTCATTTCCTTGCCTAAGGAGCATGCATCTTTACAAATACTCCATTCGTCGTAATTGATAGCTTCTTGCCCAGATTTTTTGAGGTGAGACACCCTGATAGGATATAAATGGCAAGATATCGGTTTTTTAAAATTTATTTTTTTATCGAGATATGCCTTTTCAATTCCACATTGAGCGACTCCATCTTTGAAAGTAACGTAAGCACATGCACCGCCATTAATTAAAGGAGTGCCAAAGGATTGATCTTCTTTATAAAAGGTGAAGAAACCTTGTTCGCTAATAGCATTTTTACCTTCTGAACTCAGATAAGGTTCTATTAAAGGGTAAAGTTCTTCCAATTGGTGCAACTCAGAGGTTTCTAGTGGCGCGCCGTAATCCCCCTCTATACAACAAGCTCCTTTACACGCGTTTAAATTACAGTGAAACTTTTCTTCAAAAATGGCGTCACTTACTAGTACTTGCTCTATTTCAAACATTCCAATTAATTTCTTATTTAAAATTCAATATGTAAAAAAAAGGAGAAAGAAAAAATTGTATTTTAGCCTATCTTAAAAAAATAACTTCCTAATGCACTTTATTTATTTGTTATTCTTTTTATTGGTAAGTCAAATAGCTGTTGGTCAAGTGTTCTCATTTGACTATAAAGTCAAGAAAGAGCGAAGGTCATTAGATCAGGCATTAGATTTAAGTAAAGCTCAATTACAGAAAGTAGAAGCTATTTTGACGCAGTCTAAGAGAATGGCCGAAGAGGAATGGGTTGTTTCGGATAAAAAGGAGGTATCTGAATTTTTAAAAGTATCAGCCCTTTACTATGACATGCATAAAACCATAAATCAGATTTTAGAAGAAGGACAAAGAGAAAAACACAAAAACCTGATCATACCTAAAGATGTTTTTTTTGAGAATTATATCAATAGTGCTCATGGTAAACTTTTAAGTAAGGAGGAAATGAGTCAACTAATTAATGCTTGGAAACACCTGTAACCCAAAACAAATATAATGAACGTCCTAAAACAAAAATTCTACGAGAAGTCACTTGCATTAAAATCAGATATTAAGGAATTGCTCCGTTCTAATGGAGATAAAATCATTGACAAGGTAAGTTTGTCTCAGGTCTATGGAGGAGCAAGAAGTATAAAGATGATGGTGTGGGAGACTTCAGCCTTAGACCCAATAGATGGGATTAGGTTTAGAGGATATTCTATTCCTGAGCTTAAAAAACTATTACCCGCCGGAGTAGATGGAAATGAGCCAAAACCAGAAGGACTCTTTTGGCTGATGTTGGTTGGTGAAATTCCTTCGATCGAAGATATAGACTGGTTGACAGAGGAGTGGAGAAAAAGAGGACAAGTTCCATCTTATGTTTTTAAGGTTTTGGATCAATTGCCAACGAGTACTCATCCAATGACTCAATTTTCCGTGGCTATTAACGCTATGCAGACTGATAGTATTTTTGCTAAAAAATATGGCGAAGGAATATCTAAAACCGAATACTGGGATCCTGTATTTGAGGATACTATGAATTTAATTGCCAAATTACCTCAAGTTGCCGCTTATATCTATAGGAGAACATTCCACAATGGAGATCATATTGCTCCTTCATCCGACAAAGATTGGTCTGGGAATTTTGCACATATGTTGGGCTTTAAAGACGAAAATTTTGAAGCCTTGATGAGGCTTTATTTGACCATTCACGCAGATCATGAAGGGGGAAATGCTTCTGCACATACCACTCATCTCGTGGGGTCTACTTTAAGTGATCCTTACTATTCTTTAGCAGCGGGAATGAATGCTTTAGCTGGTCCTCTCCATGGACTGGCTAACCAAGAAGTAATCAAATGGATTATGGAAATGCTCGACGCTTTAGGAGAGCAAAATCCGTCAAATAATAAGATTGCGGAGTATGTTAGAAAGACTTTAGCTGATGGCAAAGTTATTCCGGGTTATGGACATGCGGTATTGAGAAGGCCTGATCCTAGATTTATGGCGCAGAAGGAATTTGCTGAGAAAAATATTCCCAATTCTGAAATAGTACAGGTGGTTTGGAAGATTTTTGAGGTAGTTCCAGCGATTCTGGAAAGTTTAGGTAAAGTAAAAAACCCATGGCCAAATGTAGATGCACATTCAGGAGCACTATTGGTCAATTATGGATTAAAAGAATACGAGTTTTATACCGTTTTATTTGGTGTATCAAGAGCACTTGGAGTTTTATCTGCACTTTGTTGGAGTCGGGCATTAGGCTTCCCATTAGAGCGACCAAAATCTCTTACCACTAAATGGATCAAAGATTTTGTAGAAAATAATTAATACAGCGCAAATGGAATTTCCAAAAAATTGCAAATATACTAACGAACACGAGTGGGTTTTGCCTCTAGGCGATGGAACTGCTCTGGTAGGTATCACGGATTTTGCCCAAAGTGAATTAGGAAGTATTGTATATGTCGAAGTAGAAACAGTAGGTGAAGACTTATCAAAGGATCAAGTATTTGGTGTTGTAGAAGCCGTAAAAACTACAAGTGACTTGTTTATGCCAGTTGGTGGAACTGTTATTGAATTTAATCCTGAGATAGATGGGGATGCACAAGATAATCCTGCCATCATCAATGATGATCCCTATGAAAAAGGATGGATTATTAAAATTCGTATGAATGATCCTAATGAAGTAAATGAACTTATGGATCATGAGTCCTATAAAAAGATGGTAGAATAATTGAAGCGTGCACCATATCTTTTAAAAGTTGCATCATATAATTAGTGTCTTATTTGAAAGGGCTTACTTGTTAATGGGTTGGTTGGTAATAATCACTTGGTTATCTTTAAAACCCATGAGGACTGTAAGTATTGAGATAGAAGGATTGGATAAGTTGGCTCATTTGATTTTTTATGGAGGGTTAGCTTTTTTAGCAAACCGTCAGAAAGTTATTTTTATCAATGGGAAAAGCAAAGTATGGTTTGTTTTTTTGTTTAGTTCCTTGTATGGCCTCGGGATTGAATTGATTCAGGGAGGATTAATTGAGGGGAGGTATTTTGAGTTGTGGGATTTAATTGCTAATATTATTGGCATATTCATAGGAATAATTGTAAGTATCTTTTTTTTTAAATAAAACCCTAGTCAGTATGGATATTTCATTGGCTGGCGCACCTTTAGCAGCAACTATTTTTGCTCTGATTACCTTAGTTTTCGGACTGATCGTTTATTTAAGGTATTCCTATGGCAAAAAATCTGCTCAAGAATTAGCGCAAAAGCACAAGGAAGTGGGAGGATCAATGAAGGCTGCACAGAGGACGAAATTTCCTGAAGTCGATGTTTTTGGCTTAAGTGGAACTTTTTTCAATCTAGGTCTAGCTGTATCATTGGGATTGACGATTCTGGCATTCAGTTGGACGCAATATGAGGATGTAGTATACATTCCTGATGGAGCGTTAGAATACGAGGAGGACATTATGATGGAGCCCCCGCGTACAGCTGAACCACCACCACCGCCACCACCGCCACCACCACCTGTAATTGAAGAGGTTCCTGAGGAAGAAATTCTCGAAGAGGAACAGGTAGAATTTGTAGATCAATCCGTTGAGGAGGAGACTGTAATAGAAGCTCCTGTGATTGAAAAGGCGCCGCCACCGCCACCGCCACCACCACCACCAGAACCTGTAGTGGAGGAAATATTCAAGGTGGTAGAAGATATGCCTAGATTCCCAGGATGTGAAGACACTGGAGGGACTAAGCAAGAGAAAAAAGCTTGTGCCGATAGAAAGATGCTTGAATTCATTTACAAGAATATTAAGTATCCGGCAATTGCAAGGGAAAATGGAGTTGACGGCACAGTGGTTATTCAATTTGTTGTAGAAAAAGACGGATCTATCACAGATGCTAAAATTGTTAGAGACATTGGTGCTACTTGCGGAGCGGAAGCGCTAAGAGTAGTTAATTTAATGAATCAAGAAGGCTATCAGTGGATTCCAGGTAAGCAAAGAGGAAGACCTGTAAAGGTCCAGTTCAACCTACCAGTTAAGTTCAAACTTGAGTAATAACCCTTTACAGTTATAAATTAAAATAAAACGGCTGAATCCATTGGTTCAGCCGTTTTTATTTATTTTTTTTTCTGTCGGGAAACAGGATGGAAGATGAGATGTTTTTAAAATAAAATATCCTATGAGGAAGCATTTTTTGATATTGGTATTAGCTCTGATTCAATTCGCGGGTTTTAGTCAAGAAAATCGATTGGCACTTCAGTATTATCGCAATGGTGATTATGAAAAGGCAGCTGTATTGTACCAACAGTTATTTAGTCAAAATGAATCTAATGACTATTATTTAGAGCGGTATATCGATTGTTTGTTTTTGATGGAGGATTTTGGGGAAGCGGAAAAATTTTTAAAAAGAGAGCTCAGAAAAAATCCTACAAAAAGTAAAATTAGAGTCCTTTATGGTCAATTATTTGAGAAGCAATTCAATGAGGAAGAAGCCAACATTCAATATGAATTGGCTTTAGATCATCTGATACCAGATAGAGGTAATATTCTTATTCTGGCCAATTATTTTGCAAATAATACCCTATATGATTATGCGATTCGAACTTTAATAAAGGGCGGTAACCTGTTAAAGGATCCCTATATATTCTCTTACAATCTAGGGGACTTGTATAGAAGAAAAGGGGATACTTCTAATATGATTGCTTCTTTTTTAAACAGTCTAGAGGTTAATCCAGATAGATTAGGCAGTTTACAAACTCTTTTTCAGCAATTCTTGTTTGAGGATGATTACGAAATCTTACAAGCTCAATTACTAAAGAGGATTCAAAAGTCAGATGCCATTATTCCATTTAACGAGCTATTAATTTGGGTTTTCGTTCAAAGGAAAAATTACCGCTTTGCCATGATTCAAAGTATGGCTTTGGATAAAAGATTAAATGAAAATGGTGGAAGGGTCTATGAAATTGCTGAAATCATTGGCAAGGATCAAGAATATAAAATTGCGATAGAAGGATTTGATTATATAGTAAAAAATAAAGGGGTGCAATCTCCCTTTTACCTTGATGCTAAAAGATCTGCCTTAAAGTATCGAAAAGAGGCAGTTGTAGATGGTGCAAACTATTCCATGAATGAACTTAAGGACTTGCAGTTGGCTTATCAAGAATTCTTAGACGAGTTTGGGAAATCTTATTTATCTGCCAATATCATTTTGGAATTAGCTGAATTAAAAGCCCTTTATTTAAATGATTTGAATGGAGCTATTGAAGAATTAAATAGTATGCTGGCGCTTCCAAATTTATCACCTTACCTGGAAGCTCAAGCTAAATTAAGTTTAGGAGATTATAATCTTATGGTGGGTGAGATTTGGGAGGCCACCTTATTGTACTCGCAGGTAGATAAAGCATTCAAAGAAGATGTAGTGGGGCAAGAGGCAAGATTTAGAAATGCTAGGCTTTCCTATTATTCCGGAGATTTTGAATGGGCGCAGGCCCAATTTGAAATTCTTAAAACGGCTACTTCGAGGGTTATTGCCAATGATGCGTTGGATTTGTCTGTGTTTATAATGGACAATCTTGGATTAGATACTACGGCAATCGCATTGCAAATGTACGCGGATGCTGAGTTACTTACTTTTAGAAATCGCTATGATGCAAGCTTGCGTCAATTAGATAGTATTTTAATAAAATTTCCTAATCATCAATTAGAGGATGATGTCATGTTTTTCAAAGGAAAGATTGCCTTCCTCCAGAGAAGGTATAGCGACATGATAAATATCTATGAAAGGTTAATTGAAAAATTCCCCGACGAAATTAAAACTGATAATTGTATCCTGGCGATTGCCGAAACCTATGAGATGCAACTAGGTGATTTACCAAAAGCACAAGCTTGGTATGAGAGATTGTTTTTGGAATATTCGTCGAGCACATTGGCTGTAAATGCAAGAAAAAAATACAGAGAACTAAGAGGAGACTTATTTTAATCTCCTCTCATCCGATACCGTTAACTTATGACGTCCTTTTGCACGTCTTCTTGCTAAAACTTTTCTTCCATTCTTAGAACTCATCCTAGATCTGAAGCCATGCTTGTTAGCTCTTTTTCTTCTTGATGGCTGATAAGTACGTTTCATTATATGCTCAATTTATCTTGTCAAAACAATGTGGGGTGCAAAGATAATTTTTTTTGGTAAACGGCTGTATAAAAATGAAATTAAAGATGAATATAATTCAATATCAAATGGTCAAAATATCGTTTTCTTTGGCAGAAACTAATTTTTCGACTTTTTCAGAGAAGGAGTCGGTCATTTGTTGAATATTTTGTTCTAGTTTTTTGCCTTCATCCTCTGGATAACCTTCTTTGACTCCTTTTTTAATCCCCTCCATAGCATCCCTGCGAGCATTTCTTATGGAGACTTTTGCTTCTTCTCCATAATTTTTAGCATTTTTTACCAATTCTTTTCTTCTTTCTTCTGTAACAGGAGGAATAGAAATTCTAATAATTTCTCCGTCATTCTGAGGAGTGACACCTAAATTGGCCTCAAAAATAGATTTTTCTATAGGAGCTAACATTGATTTTTCCCATGGTTGAATGATAAGAGTCCTTGCATCGGAAGTGGATACATTAGCTACCTGATTTAAGGCAGTTGGAGTCCCATAATAGGGAACTACAATATCACTTACCATATTTACGGATGCCTTACCTGCTCGAACCTTTGAAAGTTCTTTTTGTAAGTGTTCTATGGAACCTGACATTGAAATTTCTGCCTCCTCTAGGAATAGTTGAATTTCCTCTTGTTGCATGGTTATCCTTTTTGTGGGGTTAATCGTTTCCGTTAAATCTCATAATTAAATAGACCAATGTCACTAAAGCTCCTAAAGCAGATGCAACGTATGTCATAGCTGCCCACCATAAAGCATCTTTGGCACCTTCCTGTTCAGCACCTTGCGTTATTCTGGCTTGGTTCAGCCAAACTAAAGCTCTTCTGCTTGCGTCGAATTCTACAGGTAGGGTAATCAATGCGAAAGCTGTAGTTATAGCAAACGCGATAATGGTTATTAGCAATAATGTCTGACCACCTCCCATTCCAAAAAAACCGAGAGCAGCCATTAATAAATATTGTTGCAGGTTAGAAGCTATGCTTACAATAGGCACCAATGATGATCTGAGTTGCAACCAAGTGTATGCTTTAGCATGCTGAACGGCATGACCGCATTCATGTGCCGCTACCGCCGCTGCTGCAATACTGGCACCTCTATACACATCCGGGCTAAGTGAAACGGTCTTACTTGCTGGGTTATAATGGTCGGTAAGCATTCCTCTTCCCTCAACAATACTGACATCATGAATGCCGTAGTAATGAAGCATTTCTCTTGCAATTTCAGCACCACTCATTCTACTGCTGATGGCAAGACGACTGTATTTTGAAAACTTTGATTTCAGTCTTCCTTGTACGACGAAACCGACAATTGAAACCAAAATAGTTATTAGAATATATCCACCCATTTTATTAGTTTTTTAACATCATTAAGTAGAATTAATAAACCAAAATATTTGAGAAAAAGTTTCTTAAAACCATAAGTAGAAATATTTATTCAATTACTGAAAATCCAACGTATGGCCTTAAAATTTCAGGGATGATAATGCCTTCAACAGTTTGGTTGTTTTCTAATATTGCAGCAACAATCCTGGCTAATGCCAATGCACTTCCATTCAAGGTATGAGCCAACCTGGTATGCTTTCCGTCTTTAAATCTTAATTTCAGTCTATTAGACTGATAGGTTTCAAAATTAGAAACTGAACTTACCTCCAGCCATCTTTTTTGGGCAGCTGAATACACCTCGAAATCGTAGGTAAGTGCAGAGGTGAATCCCATATCCCCTCCACATAATTTAAGGATCCTGTACGGGAGATCTAATGAAACTAGCAAGGCTTCCACATGGCTTACCATTTCTTCTAAGGCATCATATGATTTCTCTGGATGTTCAATCCGTACAATTTCAACTTTATCAAATTGATGTACTCTATTTAAACCTCTAACATCAGCACCGTAAGAACCTGCTTCACGCCTGAAGCAAGGAGTATACGCAGTCAGTTTTATTGGAAAATCACCCTCGTTTAGAATGACATTTCTGTAGATATTAGTTACTGGAACTTCCGCAGTTGGAATTAGATAAAGTTGGTCTTTTTCGGTGTGGTACATTTGAGCTTCCTTATCAGGTAGCTGTCCGGTCGCCATGGCGGTGTCTCCATTGACTAAAATAGGCGGCATAATTTCTTCATAACCTGCTTCAATAGCTCGATCTAGGAAAAAATTAATCATACCTCGTTCCAAACGTGCACCTTTCCCTCTAAAAACTGGAAATCCTGGTCCAGTTATTTTTGTTCCAAGTTCTAAATCAAACAAATTAAAGTTGTTAGCTAATTCCCAATGAGGAATTGCTTCTTCACCAAGTTTAGGGAATGGATTAGGCCAGGGTTTATGCAACTCGTTGCTTTTTTCATCTTCGCCAGCAGGAACACTGGGGTGGGGTATATTAGGTACTTTTAAAAGTAGGTTTGTAAGATCTTCTTCCGCTTGTTTGTGTAAACTTTCTATAGCAGTGACCTCATCTTTTATGGTAGCAACTTTGTCTTTTGCCACTGAAGCCTCAGCTTGTTTACCGACCTTAAACAAATCACCAATTTCTTTAGATAGCTTATTTCTTTCTGCAAGTAAGGCATCTAAATCGGTTTGGAGTTTTTTCCTTTGGTCATCGAGAGTAATGATTTGGTCGATGATAGCTAATTCTTCTGCGCCCCAATTTCTCTTTCTTAATCCCTCTACAACCAAACTCTTATTTTCCCTAATTAAAGAAAGCTCTAGCATTTTTCACTATTTTATAAATCCTTTAGGATAAAAACTCAAAAAAATTAAATTTTTGCAAATATACTATTTGATGTCAAAATTTAAACTTACTTTTGCATCGATATTAATGTGAATATTGCACCGAGATAATAGGTGTTTGTTTCTACCCATCGCATTATCGTCTTCCATTTTTAATAAATCGAGCGATTAGTGATAACACTCTTAAACTTAGGAGTAATTGTAATTTTTGATTGCGACAAAACAACCAAACCAAAATGTTGGACATTCTTCAATTGAATGATATGCTGGTTCCAGAACTTAGAGAACTAGCAGAATCTTTAGGTATCAGTGGATACAAAAGACTAAATAAGCAGGATTTAATTTATCAGATTTTAGATCAGCAAGCAGTGAAGGGAAATGCATCTGAGCAAAAGCCAAAGCATCGTCCTGAAAAAGAGGTAAAAGAGCCTTCTGAAAGGCAACCTGATCGAGTTATACCCGAGGTAAAAAAGCAGGAAAAGGAACCTGTTGTTTCAGAGGCAAAAAACAGAGATAAAGAGGCCTCTGAAAGATCAACGTCGAATAAATCTCAAAGGAATTTTCCTAATAAAACCAAAAACGCGGATCAGGAGCAAAGGCAAGAAAATAAAAGCCATCAAGTTTCCGAAAGGTCAGAAAGACCAGCTCCTGTTGCTGAGACCCCAAAGGTAGTGGAAAAACCTAAACCTAAATTTGATGTAGAGTTAGACGGTGCTATTGAAGGGGAAGGTATTTTAGAGATGATGCCAGACGGCTACGGTTTTTTGAGGTCGTCAGATTATAACTACCTAACTTCTCCAGATGATGTATATGTTTCTCCCTCTCAAATTAAATTATTTGGTTTGAGAACTGGAGATACCGTTAAAGGAGCTATCAGGCCGCCCAAAGAAGGAGAAAAATATTTTGCTTTACTCAAAGTATCAAAGATAAACGGGGTTGATCCTCAAGACATAAGGGAAAGGGTTCCCTTTGATTATCTTACTCCTTTATTTCCCAACGAAAAGTTTAATTTGATTACCTCAGCTACCGGTAGAGATTTTGGGAATAGGGTCATTGATTTGTTTACTCCTATAGGCAAGGGTCAAAGGGGGTTGATTGTAGCTCAACCTAAAACGGGTAAAACTTGGTTATTAAAAGATGTTGCTAATGCCATTTCTAAGAACCATCCCGAGGTATACCTTATTGTGCTCTTGGTGGATGAGCGTCCAGAAGAGGTGACAGATATGAGGCGAAGCGTAAACGCTGAGGTGGTGGCATCTACTTTTGATGAACCTGCTGACAATCATGTTAGAGTTGCAGGTATAGTTTTAGAAAAAGCCAAGCGACTGGTAGAGAGTGGTCACGATGTAGTGATTTTATTGGATTCAATTACAAGATTAGCTAGAGCATATAATACCGTAGCACCGGCTTCTGGTAAAGTTTTATCAGGTGGTGTAGAAGCTAATGCCCTCCATAAACCCAAGAAATTCTTTGGAGCTGCCAGAAATATTGAGAATGGTGGTTCTTTAACTATTTTGGCGACAGCCTTAATCGACACCGGTTCCAAGATGGATGGTGTAATATTTGAAGAATTTAAGGGTACCGGAAATATGGAATTGCAATTGGATAGAACATTATCCAACAAGCGTTTATACCCAGCGGTTGACCTCACCAAATCTAGTACGAGAAGGGATGATTTACTATTAGATAAGGATACCCTCCAACGAATGTTTATCCTTCGAAATCATTTGGCAGATATGAAACCCGATGAAGCTATGGAGTTTATTAGAAAACACCTAGTGAGTACTTCAAGTAATGAGGAATTTTTGAATTCCATGAATGGCTAAGATTCTCCAATCTTGCTCTTGTATTGAGTAATCCATTTGGTCAATTTATCCTCAGCCGTTTCTAGCTCGTTAGAATAGTCAGGGATTTTGGTTTTCTTCTCTGGAAAATCTTCTACATACATAGTAGAAGATGGGAAAGCAAACCGAACGCCTAATAATTGACCAAGTTCCAATATAGCCATAATGATTTGGTGTCTCGATTCTAATTCTTTAGAATAGGAGGGAACCTCGAAAAAGATATAAAAAAGAATGTCCAACGAATAAGCGGACATTTCATTAAGATGGATTTCAATATAATCTTTTCTTGTTGCGGGATGGTTTTCTACAATAGCCCTAAGACCTTCTACAAATTTCTGAATGAGAGCAGGAGGGGTATCGTAAGTCAAAGAAATAGTGGTTTTAAATTTTCTGTAATTTCTTAATCCAAAATTGTCAATTACCATATCGGCTAGTTTGCCATTAGGTATATAAACTAAGGAATTATCGAAAGTTCGAATGCGGGCACTTCTCAAGCCCACCTGTTCGACAGATCCATCGACACCTGAAAATCTAATCCAATCTCCAATTTGAAATGGCCGATCTAAAAAAATAGTCAAGGAGCCAAAGAGATTTTTAATAGTGTCTTGTGCTGCTAATGCCACTGCTAAACCTCCAATTGAAAGGCCGGCAATTAAAGCCGTAATATTGACTTCCAAAACCTGCAAAATACTTATGATTGCGGCAATGATAATAAGGCCCTTGAGCACTTTTTCCGCTATGGGTACCAATTGGTCATCCAATTTACTGTCGGTTCTTTCTGTTATAAGGATCCCATAAGCGACAAATATTTTGAGGATGTTTAGGAATACAAACATCAGAAGCAATATTCCAATTATTTTAAGGCTGATGACCACAATAGATGAAATACCTACAGGGAGCAGCAACATAGGTAGAAGC
>CALAZP010000250.1 GCA_937926355.1 uncultured Saprospirales bacterium | reverse complement strand
TTCGGATAATCTAGGTTGCCGCGATAGTACCACCTTAACCATTGACAGTTTGCCGACCTACCCTCCCCTACAGATAGATACCTTTAATATTGGACCAGGAAGGATTTTATTTAGGTGGACAGAATATGAATCTTCACAATACCTGATTAATGTATCCATCAATAATGCACCCGGGGGATTTAATATTATTGACACCAATGAGTACCTTTTGCAGAACCTAACCCCGGGGACTTCAGTGGATGTTCAGGTAGCCCTAAATGATCCTCCATGTCCTACCCTTCCCAGTAATTATAATTTAAATATACCCTGTTTTATGGTGGCGGACACCGCTAATCTTTCTCCTCCAACTTGTCAGGGAGGGAAGGATGGATCGGTAATCATAACTACCCAATTTGCTACGGCACCTATTTTTGAATTAGTTGGTTCCGGAACAAGAAATAATATAAATCTATTTGACTCTCTAGCACCAGGTAATTACAGGGTATTGGTATCGGATATGGGTTGTCAAGATACCGTGGACTTTGAAATTCCAGATAAAGCGCCTATCGAAATAAGCACTACCATTTTGCAAGAAAATTTGTGCTTTGAGGACGAGATAGCAGGTATTAAGGTCAACGCAATGGGCGGAAACGGAGATTTTGACTACCATTGGACTAGTGAAGGAATTCAAACAGATAGTTTGACTAACCTTGCAGCAGGTGATTATCCTTTGGAGGTAAAAGATATTTTAGGATGTTCCTTGGATACCTTTATAATAATTACGGCACCAGATTCCATATCTGTATCATCAGCTGTCATAGTTCCCCCTCAATGTTTTGGAGGAAATGATGGTCAAATTCAAATGACTATTTCTGGTGGGACTGCACCATATCAGTTTGACTGGGGACAAGGAGCAACCAGCTCTGATATATTGAGCAATCTTTCATCTGGAAATTATTGTGTTACCATAACAGATATCAATAATTGTTCGACAATTAGGTGTTTTGATATTATAGATCCGAAAGCCATTGAGATAGATTCATTTACTGTTGTTGATCCCAGTTGTTATTTAGGCAGTGATGGCTCTATTTTGGCACATATAAGTGGGGGAATAGGTCCTATCAATTATCTATGGAGCGATTATAACATGCAAGGTGGGATGAGAGCGAATCAATTAGCCGCTGGGAATTACCAATTAATAGTCACAGATGCTTTGGGGTGTTTGGCCATAGATTCCATAAGTATAAGCCAACCAGATTCCTTTTATTTAGAATCTGAAATAACTCCCATTACTTGTTTTGGAGATAGCGATGGACAAATTGAGATTACAGGAAAAGGGGGCAAAGTTCCTTATTCATTTAATTGGAATAATGGAGATACCTCCCACTCTATCGAAAAGCTTCCCGCGGGCGTTTATCGAGTGACTGCCACAGATGGAGGGAACTGTACTTTAACTCAAAATTTGGAAATCCCAGGTCCTCTTTTGCCGTTAGGCGCATCATTCGTTCAAACTCAACAAGGGTGTTATGGAGCGAAAGATAACACTGTTGAAGTCAAGGGAACAGGAGGAATGGGAAATTACCGATATATCTGGGAGGATTCAACTGAAGGTTACATTAACAGTAGCTTGGATACTCTTGCTTATAAAGTTTTCATTACAGATTCAGCTGGCTGCAGAGATACCTTTGCATTTACTCCATCAGATCAATTGAGTATCACGCCTAATATCATTACGAATAATCCTACTTGTGTAGGCAATAAAGATGGAAAAATTGCAGCTATTCCACCTACCAGTGACATAAGCAACTATGAATTTTCATGGAATACTGGAGAACAAAAACCCTTGCTAGAAGATTTGGAGGGAGACCTCTATTATACTTTAACGATTACTTACACGCCTACAGGATGTAAGGATACCTTGACTAAATTTCTCAATCCTGCCACTGATATTACCTTTCAAATCAATACTACTCCAGTTAGTTGTTATGGCGGTGTGGATGGAACTGCAGCCATTGAGCAGCTGAGGAGTCAGGATACCAATTTTATTTTTACCTGGGATTTTAAAACTGGATATCAAAATACCTCTAAAGCGGTAGGATTAAAAGTTGGGACTTATGAGGTTAATATTGAAAACGGCGAAGGTTGTATCAAAACGGCACAAGTAGAAATTACAAGCCCACCCCCACTATCCACACAGGCTTCTACCATCAATAATTTGTGTTATGGAGATACCCTTGGAAGTTTAACGTTGTCCGTTGAGGGCGGAGTTGCTCCATATTCGTATTTATGGTCTACGGGGGATAGTCTGTATTATTTAAATCATCTAGGGGCTGGGCAATATGCTGTGACTGTTACCGACGCCAATCAATGTAATACTAGGGATGAAATTGAAATTACGGAACCAGGTCCCTTGGAGGTAGAAATAGAAACCCAGAGAGTGATTTGTTTTGGAGAGGAAAATGGATCGATAGATATTTTTCCTTTTGGGGGGACAGCCCCTTTTACCTACAGTTTAGATGGAACTAATTTTACGTCAGGTAGCAGATTTAGTGGATTGCCATCTGGCAGTTATACGGCCTGGATCAAAGATAATAATGGCTGCAAATCCAGTGCAGGTGGTACTATAGTATCCCCACCAAAAATTTCACTGGATATCGGTCCTCCTAGTTTACCGCTCCTTTTAGGCGATAGTGTTCTTTTAGAAGCTTCAATAATTAATGGTAATCTGCCTATTAATATAAGTTGGATTTCTTCAGAACCGGATATTTTAAGTTGTTTGGATTGTTTTACTCCAGTTGCTTTGCCGGATAAGCTTACCTTTATTGAAGCCATGGTAACCGATAAAGATGGTTGTAGCGCGTCTGATAAAATTACTTTAGTTGTAGATAAGAATAGAATTATAGAAGTTCCTACGGGATTTTCCCCGAATGGAGATGGGCAAAATGATTTGCTACTAGTCCATGGAAGTGCTGGAACGATTATAAAGAACTTTGTAGTTTACGATCAATGGGGGGTTATGGTTCATAAGTCTGGTGATTTTGAAGTCAATCAAATCAATGGAGGTTGGGACGGGTTGGTACGGAATCAGTTGGCGGGTCCGGGAATATATCTATGGAAAGTAGAAGCTACCTTTATCGATGGAATCACTGAAATATATTCTGGTAGCACAACATTAATAAGATGAAGAACTTAGGGATTTGGGGGTTATTTTTATTAACGAGTTGTGTTTTAAATAGCCAAGATTATAGGTATAATTTCGCCAACTCCAGTTCGTCTCAACTCAACCCAGCATTAATAGGTGCTTTTGAAGGTGATTTTAAAATTGGTCTTCAGTATCGAAATCTTTTCGGCACCTTGCTGCAAGAGGATGCATTTAAAGGTTATTCTATTGCAGTAGACTATAAAAAATCTGATCAGAGAGGTAATTTTATGGGATGGAATATTGGGGCACATCAAAATAATCATCCTCGTTCTAATTTTCAAAAATCTGAAATAATGGTAGGCTTTGCTTATCATAAAAAAATAGCTAGTAGTAATAGAAGCAATTCACACTACTTAACTGCTGGTTTTCAGGCTGGCATTGGCCAACATCGTCTAAAAACGAATCAATTATGGTTTAGTAATCAATGGGATATAGACACAGAACGTATAAATCTAGATATTCAAAACGGAGAAAATTGGGCAGCAAGAACCAGTTCTTTATTTCCAGATTTTCAAGCTGGAATACTTTGGACAGGTGTTTTTAACAAAGATTTCTCAGCATATTTAGGAGGCAGTGGTTATCATGTGGCTCAACCTAATATTTCATTGTTTGAAGGCAATACTTACCAACTAGAACGCCGATGGGTATTACATGGGGGCCTCAATTATTATTTCAATAAAAATATTGGTGTGCTACCTAGTTTCATTTGGATGAATCAGTCTTATGGAACCAGTTTGACTCTCGGCAACTATCTAACATTTAAAGGGAATGGATACGATGAAATTGGATTTAGATTAGGAGCCTTTTTACATCAATCTAATTATTGGACTGGCCGATTAAGACCCGAGTCTATGGCGGTAGCTGTTATGATACAAAGAGATCCTATTCAATTCGGGGTCAATTACGAATTCACTATTTCTGAATTATCAGCAGTCAATCAAGGAAGGGGGGCTGTTGAATTTCAATTAATATTAGTTTTTAAGAATTCAGAAAATAGAATAAAATACCCTTCAATTAGTTTTTAAAAAATGCATCCAAAAATCTATTTGAAGCAAGGAAAAGATGCCTCAGTAAAGAGGGGCCATCCTTGGATTTTTTCAGGGGCTATTAAAGAGGTTCCCACCATAACTGATGGCAGAGCAGTACATGTATACAACTATAAAGGTCAAGAGTTAGGAACTGGCCATTTTCAAAATGGAAGTATCGCCATTAGGATGTTAACTAATGATATTCGGGAGATCGATTTGGAATTTTACCAGGAACGCTTAGTAAAAGCTTTAGAAAGGAGAAGGATTTCAGGATATTATCCTTTAGATGACCAAAATTCGGCTTTTAGGTTGGTACATGCAGAAGGAGATGATTTGCCAGGATTGATTATTGATATTTACAATGATATAGCGGTCATTCAACCTCATAGCGTAGGAATGTATTCCGATTTATCACCTATTAGTAAAGCATTGGATGCCATTTTTCAAAACAATTTAGAGACTATATACTACAGAACACCGGTTCAAGATGGCCAAAATGGATATTTAAAGGGAAGCCAAACTCAAACTAAAATTCTTGAAAATGGATTGATTTTTGGTATTGATATAGTTGCAGGACAAAAAACTGGTTTTTTTTTAGATCAACGAGATAATCGTTTACTTGTTGGATCCTATTCCAAAGGAAAAAAAGTTCTAAATGCTTTCAGCTATACCGGTGGTTTTACCCTATATGCTATTCGTGCTGGAGCTTTAGTAGTGGATTCTGTGGATATATCAAAATCAGCTATTGAACAACTTGAATCTAATGTGCACCTCAATTTTGATTCATCCACTATTAAGGCGCATCATTATGCTGAGGATGTAATCAATTATTTAAAAAATTCCGACCAAGTCTACGATTTAATGATTGTAGACCCGCCGGCTTACGCCAAAAATTTACGCAAAAAACACAATGCGGTACAAGGTTATAAAAGATTGAATGCATTGGCCATGAAAAAAATAGCGAGAAATGGCTGTCTATTTACGTTTTCATGTTCACAAGTAATCGATTCCCAATTATTTTTAGACACTTTGGTATCAGCTGGAATGGAAAGCGGAAGAAAAATAAAAGTCCTAAGAAAACTAAGTCAACCAGCAGATCACCCTGTCAATCTTTACCATCCTGAAGGATCCTACTTAAAAGGTTTTTTATTATTGGTAGAATAAATCGAATTCAACCATTAATAAAATAACCTAAATACCTCTTCTTTTTATCTCCATTTGAATCATAGTTAATTCACGAGACATATCACCGGTAACAGAAGTATTCTCTTCTGCCCTTCTCACTAAGTAAGGAATTACTTCTTTAACCTGACCATAAGGAACATATTTTGAAACATTAAAATGAACCTTAGCTAAACCGAACGTTAGATTATCTGACATTCCGAAAAGTTGGGAAAAGCCAATATCCAAGCTTTGAGTGGGAATATGATGATCCAACATATATTTAGCTTGAAGGTAACAACTATTGGCATTATGAGAAGCGTTAATTAAAGCTATATGTTCTCTATGTTCCAAACAAAATAAAATAGCTGTATCAAAAGCCTGATCTGTGGCTATTTTATTTGGTTGAATAGGTGATGGATAACCTTGATCCGATGCTCTTTTACGCTCTTTATCCATATAAGCCCCACGAACTAACTTTGCCCCCAAATAATACCCCTTTGCTTTGGCTCTTTTTAGAGAATCTTTTAAATATACCAATCGATCGGTACGGTACATTTGGAAAGTATGGTAGACGACCACTCCTTTTTTGTTATACCGCTCCATCATCCAGGTTACTACTTCATCAATGGCCCATTGCATCCAGCTCTCCTCAGCATCAATGGCCACTCTAATATTTTTTTCTGCTGCCGCATTGCATATTGTATCAATCCGCTTCAAAAAATTCTTGTAATGAGGTATGGCAAGAGCAGATTCCTCATGAATATTCCATTTTTCCTGAGATATTTTTTCTAAAACCGAGTTTTTAACCAAACCGGTCAGTTTAACCCCGATTGCTGGAATTCCGCTTTGTCTAGAGGAAAATTCTATGGCCCTCAGCAATTCATTCATGGTATAGTTAAGTTCATCCTCCTCAGATTTACCTTCTGCTCCATAATCTAATATAGTATGAACCCCAAAAGATTTTAAATTCTCTATAGCCTTCTCCGTCTCTAGTAGCGTTCGACCACCACAAAATTGATAGAAAAGAGTGGATAGAACTATATCTTTGGCAAATGGAAAATGGTTTTGAATAGCCCAACTTCCTAGTTTGCCTAACCATTTAGTTAATAATGGATTAGCCATCCATTTAAATAACCAAGCCATTTTTTTTAACTCTCTATTTCCTCTAATTGCAAAAGCAATTTCAGTATTGTTAAAATCAGGTAACTTACCTTCCATTAGTTAATATGTTTAGGAATTCCAAATTTCCCAAGCCGCATCAGCTTGTAAATGCAACATTTCTAATCCGTTAATGACTTTACAATTAGCGTCTAGTCCCTTTTTCATGAAAGTGGTTGTGGTAGGATTATATACCAAATCAAACAAAAAATGGTGATTGGTCAATTCTTGATATGGAATATCAGGGCAGGCATCAACATTTGGATAGGTACCTAAAGGAGTAGTATTTATAATTAATTTAAAATCATTCAAACTTCCTTTTAAATTTGAGTAATTCAATACCCCCTTAACACTTCCCCTACTCACCCACTCAAAAGATATATTCATTTGTTGTAACACATAGGCAACGGCTTTTCCCGCTCCACCTGTACCTAATATCAAAGCCTGTTTGATTGGAGTTCCTTTCAAAAAAGTTTGCAAAGATTCTTTAAAGCCAATGACATCGGTATTATAACCTTTGGTTTTCCCTTTTTCAATCTTAATGGTATTTACTGCTCCAATAGTCGAAGCTGATTGATCTATTTCATCCAAAAGTGGCAGGACAGATTCCTTATGAGGAATCGTAACATTTAACCCCTTTAATTCGGGATAAAGCCCAATAATATTCTTAAAATCGCTAGCATTTTCAATTGGAAATAAATCATACTGGAAATCCTTGGATAAACCCTCTTTTTCAAACTTTTCTGTAAAATATTTTTTTGAAAAGGAGTGAGTTAAAGGAAACCCAATTAACCCAAATCTATTCGAAACCGACATCATTAATTTTTTTCTAATCTTCCAAAAAGATATACTATCACTATACCAAGAAGAATGGCAATCAAACAACCAAATGTCATAGGGTCTCCTTCAAATCCACTGGGCCAAACTATTCTTTCTAAAAAAGGAACTGATTCTCCTTTACTATTAGTCCTGTAAGTAATAATATTTCTCCAGGGCCAAATTTTTCCTAGTGATCCCAGAATAAAACCAGTTAATAAAGCTAAAGTTAATCCTTCATGATTTTTAAATGCCCACGATAAGACTCTTGAAAATAGCGCCAGGCCGATTAAACAACCGGCGGCAAAGACAACAATAATCTGAAGAGAAACCGGTTCAAAATTCGTTAAAGCTGATTTTGCAGCTGGAAGGATAATGGTATACATCCCTAATAATAATAGAATAAAACTTCCAGATACCCCAGGTAAAATTAAAGCAGAAATTGCAATGGCCCCGGAAAGAAAAACAAACCACATATTTTCATTACCCAAGCCAGGCTGGAGAAAAGTCAAACTAAAAGCGATACCAAAGCCAATTGCAAGAGTAAAAAAAGTTAAAGGTTGCCAATGCGGCACTTTATTTCCCACATAGAAAGATGACGCCAGAATCAATCCAAAAAAGAAAGACCAGAGTAATAATGGATAAGTTTCTAATAGAAACGTAATACCAAAAATCCCAATTATCAATCCTCCAATCATTCCCATTATAAGGAACAATAAAAAATTTCCATTAATCACTTCCCACCACGCCCTTATTCCATCTTTTTTTAGTGCTATCCAAGCTTCGGGTCCTAAAATATTTTTGATTGAACTTAGTAAAGTTCCATAGATTCCTGTGATGAATGCAATAGTACCTCCTGAAACTCCAGGTATGACTTCTGCTATGCCCATAATGGCTCCTTTCAACATTAAGAGAAAGTTATTTGAATTCCATTTCATGATTCAAAATTACAAATCCTTTTCTGAATTTTGGCGTCGAGGTAAACTTCAATCTAACTTTTCAAAAGTAAGTGGAGGTCTTCCAGCATCTGTCCAAGCAGTTAACCAGGAAGAGGCTACTGCAGTAATAGCAAAGCGCATTCTAGCATCTACTTGACCTTTAAGAGAATCGTAAAAAGCCTTTATTAGATTTTGGCAGTTTATTTTGGTCAATTGATTATTTCGCCAATCATAACAGTACTGTTCAGCCTCTGTAAATCGATTCCTTACTTTCCGTTCCTTTTCAAATACCGAGGGAACTAAAAAATGACTGTCTAGGACAATTTTCCAAAAATATTCATCAATTGATCTAATATATTTTGCAGGTTCAGCCCATAAATTAAAATGTGATTCCAACAGTAATTCTGGAATTTGAGTTTCCCAAAAAGCATGAATCCCCTTTTGCCCTGTAAGTTGCCCATTGTAATTTTCCGTAGTGTGTAAGGGTACAGTTGCATCAGCTATATAATGTCCTATTTCTGCTGATAATTTGAGTATCTTTTTTAGGTCATTATTTTCAAATGCCTTTGTAAGATTGGCTTGAATTGTTGGTAAAAAATAGGGTAAAATCCCATGTAAAGACAAACCATCTTCAACAATAAAATCTAATTGAAAAGCATCATTTTCATACAATTGCGATGTATTTATGGTCCAAGGCTGTTCGTAATAACGATTCCATATATAATACTGATAAATTGAATCGAATTGTGCAGTACTTACGCTACCCAATACTTGAGCACCATATATCCACCTTAATTGCTGCCCATCTAATATTACCTTAACAGGGGTTAAATCATCATTTTTTTTTAAAGTCCATTGCAGGTGATGCTTTACATCCGTTCTAAAGTTTTTGGTAAGATTCTCAAAAGGGAATTGTCCCCAGTAATCCAAATCTATGTAATGCCGTATCGCCTCAAATTCAGAAGCGTATCTGCGTTTATCAGGATCTACAGCATGTTCTTGAAGGTAGTCTATGTGATGCTTGTAAAACTTCAAGAGTTCAGGTGGCAGAGAAAATACCGCTTGTTGATTAATTATTCTATGTGCATAAAATCCCCAATTGACATTGGCTAATGAGATTACCATAAAGAGATTCCAAATTACATAGTTCATAATCATCAATTATAAACCGTTGCTGATTAGCTTTTGGAATCACTTCAAAGCTTTTGGAATCATTTGGCTACAAAATATTCATAGCTCAACAGGATTTTTTGAAAAACCCTATGTTGTATCAAGTATAAATCATTTGGAAAATTAAAGGCGAAATAGCGTTCAATAATATTGGCTGAGGAAATTGGTTCCCCAGTTTGCGCATCTACCTGAATATAAGTAGGTTGAATTGGAAATAAGTGTACTTTTTGAGAGTGACCTTTTGTAGATTCTAGATTAATCAATGCAAATGGAACTTGCCCTTTAATCGAATCCTTTTTAGGATTATCATTTTCAAAAGCCTCAGCACCCATTTTTTCAAAAGCCTTTAAATACCTTTCTACTTGTCCCCGATTAACTAAAATCTCCTTTTGTACATTGCTATTATGAGGCCTACTCAGGAAATAATCTCTTCCCTTTTTTTCCAAGGAAAAAGAATATTGAGATTGATTTGGGTAGTCTATACTGATTTTTTTAATAGTCCCTAAAGGATACTCAAAAACAGTTTTGTCTCTCCAATCTTCCCCCGTTAAGTTATATCTAAAACGAATATTACCTGTCCATCCTGGAAGATGCCCTACATATGGTTCCTCAAATCCTTCCATTATAATGTAGGTCCCCAATTCATCTCCCGTGGCACCACCTACGTAATAAGACTTGAGCAAATTATCCCTTTCATCATACACCATAACCTTGATGCCTTCGGTTGCTAGGTTGGCAACCATCTGTTTCACTGCTGCTTTAGGTGGTTTGTATTTAATTTCAATCTTTTGAATAGTATTCAACAAATTTTCTATGGTGTTGGGATTAGCTTTGTATTGGTTGTTAACCAACCATTTATCCTTTTGCCTGAGCAAAAGCGTAGTATTACCCCTCCTATCTGCTAAAAATATCTTAGCTACCTCATCAATATTTGGAATTGCAAAATTTCTTTCAGAGGACAATTCGTCCATTGAATCTAATCCCTTTTTATATCCTAAATTAGATGCTAACCAATAACTTAAGCCCGCAACTAAAAGTAATATTAATAATAAACTGGTCCTTTTATCCATATTTAGCATACTTGCGTCTTCTCATCCATCGGTGCACTCCAAAAAGGCTTAGCATCAAACCAATAGGACCAAGGATATTTAATACCTGCCAAAATACGGCTTCTTCAGTTGCTTTGGATTGATTCAAAAGCCTTAATTTAATTTCCTTACTTTTTGCAGCAATGATCCCAGTGTCGTCTATTAAATAATTGATTGCATTGAGTAAGAAGTCTTTATTTGAGAATAAATACCTTTCATACTCATTATATCCCAGTTCACCGATGGCATTATCCCTTGGATCGAAGGAATTTATGGCCATATCTCCATCACTTATGATCATCATTTTATTAGGTACACTTTGCGTTTTAAAAGTCAATCCCAGGCTCTCCAATCCGATTAACATATCAGGAGAAACCCTATTTTCATATAAGGAGGGAAAAATTCCTTCATACAAAACCGCAAGAGATTGAGCTCCTTTATCAAATCTTGAAGGATCGGGTTCGTACCTCAAAAAATCAAAATTCATTCCCAAAGGAGGATATTGAACCAAGGATTTATCAGAAGAAGTCAATAGTACGGTTTTATCAATTGGAGTTTTAGTTTTTACGCTGGTATCGATAGTAGCAGCATATCTAAAGTTAATCGGTCCTAAACTCTTCACAATAGGGTGGTTGATTCTCGGTACAGAAACCAAATGGTAAGGATATTTAAAATACTCAAATTGTGGGGCATTGCCCAAAAACCCAACGGCTAGTGGTATTGACGTACTTTGTAAATCCAATACCAAATTGGGTTGCATTCTTATCCCATACCTAAACCATAAATCGTCTAAATCTAAATTGTATGGAAGTGGGAAAAATTCCTCCTCGGAACGCAAACTATCTAAACTGACGCCAAGTAGATCAATCATCCATAAAACCTTCCCACCCCCCATAACGTATTGATCTATTTTGAATTTATCCTTCTCAGAAAATCTTTCAGTGGGTTTGATAATCATCAACAATTCCACTTCTTGAGGGATGACCGGGATACTATCTAAATTAATCCTACCCGTGTTAAAGTCATTTCTAAGCGTTTTTTCTAAGTCAGCAGTCAAGGTGACTCCAGGTTCCCCATGACCTGTCGTGATTAAAATAGGTCTTTTGGAGGTATATTCTAACTTAGATATGGCATCGATAAATTTATACTCTAATAAGCTGGCGGAATTATTCAGTACTACCTCTTGAGGCATTCCAGGAACCTTATTATCCAGAAGATTGACCACTCCAACCCTTCCTTTATAATAGATTTTAGCAAAGGGATAGGTAAGCTTTTCTGATCTTCCTTCCCTATCTTTTACAATTAAATTAGTCGGTTGAATACCTTCCTCCGCCAAGATCTTCCTGGTATTATTAACTTCCTCCAAACTCCCTAAATTAGGGTCTGTAAATTTATATTCTATTAGTCGATTCACTCCATTGAAGCTTTGCAATAATTCTTGCGTAGCTCTTTGAAGTTTTTTAAACCCTGCGGGAAAAGAACCTTCGAGTAAAACTTCTACATAAACCACTTCTTCTATTTCATTAAGAATGGTAATGGTTTCTGGAGTCAAAGTAAATCTCTTTTCCTCGGTCAAATCCACTATCCAATATACTGAACTAAATGCTCCATTGATTAGGAGTAAAATAGCGGTTAACAGTATAATTTGAATTGATTTTTTCATACAGTCAAGATTGGCGTAACTCAAAAATCTTATTGCTTTTTCTTTTCAACCATTAAAATCCCGGAAAACACAAAAAAAATAATAGTAGAAAAAAAATAACAAACATCACGGAAATCAATAACTCCCTGGCTAATAGAACGATAATGGTAGTCCATTCCAAACATTTGAATGAGCTCGTCTATTTGGCCTACCACAATAGGCAGGAAACTGAAATAGAAAAAGCCGTAGAAAAATAAAAAAGCTAAGAATGTACCAAATATATACGCTACAATTTGATTATCCGCAATTGTTGAAGCAAATACCCCTATAGCGCAATAGGCACCAGACAAAAGAACCAAACCCAGGTAAGAACCTAAAATGGCACCAGAATCCATATTTCCTCTAGGATCACCTAACTGATACAAGGTGATAAAATAGACTACAGTCGGCACGAGTGCAAGCAATACCAAAATCCAACTAGCTAATAATTTGCCTACGATTACATCAAAGGGGCGAATGGGTTGAGTCAATAAAACTTCCAAGGTGCCCTCTTGCCTCTCCTCAGCTATACTCCTCATGGTAATAGCAGGGATAAGGAACAAAAATAAAGAAGGAGCAAGATCAAAAAAAACATCTAAAGAAACGTAAGGGGATAAAAGAATAGAAGTGTCGGGAAAGACAAATAAAAATAAACTGGTAATTAACAGAAATACGCCAACCACCATGATTCCTATGGTAGAGTCAAAAAAATGCTTGATTTCTCTTACGAAAATACTTATCATTTCTCCTTATTGGGTTAAGTTTTGGAAAATCTCCTCCATATTGGTTTGAATAGTACGAATATCCAAAAGGGGGTTATTCAGTTCAGTAGCCACATTAAATAGTGCAATCTTGGCGGCCTTTTCAACTGATGTTCCAATCCTAATAATATTTTTGGAAACCGCTTCAATTTCAACAATTTCAGATAGGTTTTTAAATGGCTTAACTGAAATGGGGTGGGCAAACTCAAATTCAAAGTGTTTCAGATGATTTTCGATATCAAGTTCCTTTACATTTACATTGGCCACGACTTTTCCTTTGGCAATGATTACTGCTTTTTGACAAATAGCCTGAATTTCTTGCATGATGTGGGTGGATAAAATAATAGTTTTTTCCTTCCCTAATTCAATAATTAAATTTCGAATTTCTACCAGTTGATTAGGATCTAAACCTGTGGTAGGTTCATCTAAAATGAGTACTTTTGGGTCATGCAATAAAGTTCTGGCCAATCCTACTCTTTGTTTGAGGCCTTTAGAAAGAGCTCCAATTTTTTTATATTGATGGTCCGACAATCCTACCCGTTCTATAAGTAATTGGACTCTTTTATCTATTTGGGGAATATGATAAGGCTGCCCCATCGATTTTAAGTATTCTGGGACATAAAGGGAAGGATATAAAGGATTATGCTCTGGAAGGTAGCCAATTTTTTTTCTAATATTAACAGGGTCATCAGAAAGGTTAGTTCCATTTATTGTAACTATTCCATTATCTGCAGTCAAGTAACCACTGATGATTTTCATTGTTGTGGTTTTACCAGCTCCATTAGGGCCTAAAAATCCAGTAATATTGTTCTTTTGTGCTTCGAAACACAATCCATTGAGGGCTTTTGTGTCTCCATAATACTTTACCAAATCTTTGACAACAATAGACATCTGACACCTAATATTTTTTGGAAATAAAATTAATTATCTAAATATTTTAAGAAATAAAATAATCATTTAATTTTAAAGACGACAAATCAAATTTTGTTTCGTTATTATATAAAGTATAACGGAATAATTTGTCAAATATTTATAAACCAACCAACTTTATTTCATTATGGAGAAACTACATGAACATTTTATGAAAGGGGGAAAGATTATTCTTTCTGGCCTTTTGGTGTTGTTTGTACAAATGAGTCTATTGGCTCAAACAACGGTAACAGGTACCATAACTGATGCAGAGGGTGAAGCTCTGATTGGTGCATCTGTAATCGTTCAGGGGACTGGAGTAGGGACCGTTTCAGATTTCGATGGTAACTACGAATTGAGTGTTCCCGAAGGTTCAGCAGCTTTAGTATTTTCTTATACTGGTTTCAGTGAGAAAGTAGTTGCTTTAGAAGGGCAAAGTGTCATTAACGTAACTTTAGAAGAGGGTGTTGCCTTGGATGAAGTAGTAGTCGTGGCCTACGGTGTCCAAAAAAAGGTAACTGTAACTGGAGCAGTAGTCGCAGTAAAAGGTCCAGAGCTCGTTGCATCGCCTGCTGTTGATATGTCCAACTCTCTAGCCGGAAGATTACCCGGTTTGGTGGTGATTCAACCCAGTGCAGAGCCGGGTTATGATGGCGCGCTTATCAGGATTCGAGGAACGAATACTCTTGGAAATAGCAGCCCGTTGATTGTTATTGATGGTGTTCCAGATCGACAAGGTGGATTAGGTAGATTATCTCCACAGGATATTGAATCTATTTCAGTTCTGAAGGACGCTTCTGCCGCGATTTATGGAGCCAGAGCGGCTAACGGTGCGATATTGATCACTACCAAAAGAGGTACCAGTGGTAAGCCAACTATTACTTATGATTTGAACCAGGGATGGTCTCAACCAACGCGGGTTCCCGAAATGTCTAATGCTGTAGAGTATGCGAACATCATGAATGAGTTACCCATCTACAAAACCATTCCGGTAGATGAGTGGGGTGCTGCATGGCAAAGTATTCAAACTACAGGTTCTTATGATTCACCTACTGCAGGGGTTAGTACCTTGAATGCCAATTATAGCCCTGAAGCAGTTAGAAGACACGGAGACGGATCTGACCCTTGGGGTTATCCTGACACTGACTGGTTTGGAGATGCCTTCAAAACGTGGTCTCCACAAAAGCGCCACAACCTTCAAATAAATGGAGGTACAGAAAATGTGAAGTATTTGGCCTCATTAGGTTTTGTAGATCAGGATGCCTATTACAAAAATTCAGCAACCTACTACAAGCAGTATAACTTTAGACTTAATTTAGATGCTAAAGTATCCGATTATATCAGCACCTCTGTTGGGATGATGGCTCGAAGAGAAGACAGAAACTTTCCGACTGAATCCGCTGGAGCTATTTTTAGAATGTTGATGAGGGGAAGACCTACTGAGCCTGAAGTTTGGCCTAACGGACTTCCAGGTCCTGATATTGAAAACGGACAAAACCCATATGTAATTACTACTAATGCAACAGGATATACCAAAAATCCGGCTGATTATGTTCAGGCCAATGGTAATATTGACATTACTAATCCTTGGATTGACGGATTGAAATTATCTCTATTTGCGTCAGTTGACCACAGTTCTTCTTCTAATAAAGTATGGCAGACGCCTTGGACGTTATACTATTGGGATAGACTTTCTTATGAGCCAGATGGGGTTACTCCTTTATTGGTTGGAGCAAGAAGATCTAATTTCTCTGACCCAAGGTTATCGCAATCCAATAATTCAACTTTAAATACCAACTTAACTGCTTTATTGAGTTACGAAAAAACTTTTAACGATGTCCACTCTGTAAATTTATTAGCGGGGGTTACTCGTGAAACTTTCACTGGAGAAGGATTTTTTGCTTTCAGAAGAAATTATATTTCTGCTGCTGTTGATCAGTTATTTGCAGGGGGATCCCTCCAGCAGAATACAGGAGGTAGTGGTTACGAAAGAGCGAGATTGGGATACTATGGTAGAGCTCAGTACAATTACAAAGAAAAATACTTAGCAGAGTTTATCTGGAGATATGACGGTTCTTATATTTTCCCAGAATCTGATCGTTTCGGATTCTTCCCAGGAGTTTTATTAGGATGGAACATCTCTAATGAAGAATTTTTCAATGTACCTGGTATAGATTACTTAAAATTAAGAGGTTCTTATGGACAGATGGGTAATGACCAGGTGTACTACAATGGAAGATTGCAGGAATACGCTTATTTATCCACTTATGGTTTTGGCGAATACCCCATCAACAGCGTAGTAGTAACCACCCTGCGGGAAACTGTATTGGCTAACCCTAGTTTCACATGGGAACGTGCCAATAACCTAAACCTTGGACTAGACGGTACATTATTCAATAACAGAATTGATTTCACCTTTGAATATTTTCTCAATAAAAGAGATAATATTTTGATACAAAAAACTGGATCCACTCCGGCTTCTTCTGGTATCAACAGTTTGTTACCTCCAGTAAATGCTGGTAAAGTAGATAATGAAGGTTTTGAATTCAGCTTGGGTTACAATAGCAAAGCTACCAGCGCATTGAAATTCAGAGCAGGTGTAAACGGAGGTTATGCCAAAAACAGCGTTGTTTTTATGGATGAAGTACCTGGAGCTCCAGAATATCAGTTGATGGAAGGTAAACCAATTGGTGGATATTTGGTTTATGAGTATGACGGCGTGTTTAGAGATCAAGCAGCGATTGAAGCCAATAACGTTGATTACAGCGGGGTAACTTCTAATTTAATCCCTGGCGATATGAAGTTCAAGGACGTCAATAACGATGGTGTGATTAATGCAGATGACATGGTAAGAATTGATGACAATGGAACGCCGACTTTTAACTTTGGAGCTAATTTGAGTATGCAATACAAGAATTTTGATCTTAATGTTTTATTACAAGGTGCAACTGGTGCTTCTCTGAGAATCGCCACAGAATCAGGTGATATTGGAAACTTCTTAAAGTGGAGTCACGATAATAGATGGTCAATTGACAATCCAAGTGATGTCCACCCTAGACTAGCTAGTAGAGGTGATACTTATTTTACAGGAGGCAACTTTGGAAATAACACTTATTTCTTATTCAGTAAAGATTACATCAGATTGAAGAATATTGAACTTGGTTATTCACTGCCAGCGTCTTTAACAGACAAGGTGAATATTCAAAGATTACGCTTATATGTTAATGCCTTAAACTTGTTTACGGTAGCAGCTAATGATATTTACGATCCTGAAGCGACTAACTCTGCGGGTACCAACTATCCACAGTCCAGAATTATCAATACAGGATTTAGTATTTCTTTCTAATCTAAAATTAAAAAACGCAAGCAATGAAACAATTGAAGTTAGCATCTTTATTTGCCGGAGTGTTGTTGGTTATCCAGGCTTGTGACCAGGAGTTCCTCAATACGCAACCACTGGATAAAATATCTAGTGAAGCTACTTGGGGGGACGGTCCTTTGGCAACTGCTTTTATTTACAACGTATACTCATTTTTAGGTTATGGTGGATTTGAGGAGCAAATGCTCGCAGCCATAACAGATGAGGCGATGTTTACCCACGCAGGCAGAAACATCAACACCTTTACCGAAGGTTCAGAAACGCCTTCCAACCTGGCTTGGATCAGTGGAACCTATGGTTGGAACAATATGTATTTAGCTATTCGACAAGCTAATACCGCTATTGAAAGACTTCCAAGCTCGACTTTCAACGATGATAATCTTAGAGACAGGTTATTGGGAGAAGCTCATTTTTTAAGAGCCTATTACTACCATCAATTGGTAAGATTTTACGGAGCTGTACCTATCATTGATAAGGCATACGGATTAGATGAAGACTATGAAGTAGCTAGAAATTCTTGGTCGGAATGTGTAGATTTTATCGTAGCTGATTTAGATAAAGCAGCACAATTTCTAGATGGTAAGGAAGAAACACCAGGGAGAGCAAGCAAACTAGCTGCAATGGCCTTAAAATCAAGAATGCTATTATACTCTGCTAGTGATTTGCATGATGCAAGTAAAATGGCTGCAAATTCTTCAACATTAGGTGGATTTGCCAATAAGGAATTGATTGCCCACACTTCTGGAGATCAAACTAGCAGATGGCAAGCTGCTAAAGCTGCTGCTAAGGCGGTTTTAGATCAAACAACTGGATATAAGTTAGATCTGACAGAGCCTGTATCCGCTGAAGAAGGTACAGCTAATTATGTTGCTGTAGCAATGGGAGGAGGAAGTAGTGTAGGCGATGCAGCTGCGGCGATAGAATTATTATTCCAAAGAACTCATACTGCCCTTTATACTGTTGAAGACAACTGGCCTTTAGGTGGTATTCATCACGGAATTAACAATGGACCTAACGGTTATCACAACTGGGCGGGTAATACCCCTATTCAGAATTTAGTAGATGATTATGAAATGATGGATGGTTCTAAATTTGATTGGAATAATTCAGCACACAGCAGTGCTCCTTATGTCAATAGAGACCCAAGGTTTTATGCTACCGTTCTTTATGATGGAGCAACATGGAAACCTAGACCTTCAGACGTAGTAGGTATAGAGCCTATGGATCAAATTCAAACAGGATATTACGATGATGGTAATGGTGGTTTGATTAATGGAGTGGATACCAGAGAATCTACTATAGAGAATTGGAATGGATCTAGAACGCACTATTATGTTAGAAAATTCATCGATCCAGATCCAGGTTTGCCAGATGACCAATCAAATGCTCAGGTAATTCCTTGGCCTTTCATTAGATACACTGAGGTAGTACTAAACTATGTAGAAGCTTGTATTGAATTAGGTGAAGAAGCTGAAGCTAGAGAATGGTTGAATAAAATAAGATTCAGAGTAGGTATGCCGGCTGTTACTGATTCAGGAGATGCCCTTAAAGAGCGTTACCGAAATGAGCGAAGAATTGAATTAGCTTATGAAGAGCACAGATACCATGATGCAAGAAGATGGATGATTGCTCCTTCTACTTTAGGACAAGGTATCCAAGAGGTCAATATCATCGCTACACTCAAACCGGGAAAGAGTCCACATACTCCATACAAGTATGACCCTGAAGTATATGATTACTCTTATACTCCAGCTTCTAATACAGAGGTAGAAACCAGAACTTGGGTGGATAAAATGTATTACAGACCTATCAGTAGGGATGAAATCAACAGAAACTCACAATTGGTTCAAAACCCTGGTTACTAATCCACTAACGTAATTTGAGTTAAAAAAAATCTGCCCTAAAATTTAGGGCAGATTTTTTAATTTTGGGCAAAGTGCAAATCAATGAAATATATTTTTGGGTTGGTTGTTTTGACTTTAATGGGTTGTGAAATAAATGACAAAGTCCTTGAAAATTCCCATTTCAAACTAATAGATCCTGATCAAAGCGGTATTGATTTTGTCAATCTACTAGAGGAAGGTTTGAATACAAATATTTTAGTGTATGAATATTTCTATAATGGAGGTGGAGTAGCTGCTGCTGATTTTAATGGAGATGGCTTGGAAGATCTATATTTTACCTCTAATATGGGTCAAAATGAATTATACCTTAATTCTGGAGAAAATAAGTTTAAAAAAATAACTCAAGAAACTGCAGTGGCTGGAAGACCAGGACCATGGAAAACCGGCGTTACCATAGTAGATATTAATGGAGATGAAAAAATAGATCTGTATTTATGTTATTCTGGTATGTTACCAGGTGAAAAAAGAAAAAATGAGTTGTGGATCAATAAAGGCAATGATGCCAATGGCACTCCAATTTTCGAAGAATCGGCGGAAAAATATGGTCTTGCCTCTACGGGATTTAGTACTCAAGCTTATTTTTTTGATCCAGATTTAGATGGAGACTTGGATATGCTTTTATTAAACCATAATCCTAAAAATCTTCCATTACTCAACGAAGAAAGTACCAAAGCACTTTTTACCCAAGAAGATGTGGAAAGGGGGTTGCGTTTTTACCTTAATGAAAAGGGACGTTATTTTGATAAAACCCAAGAATATGGAATTAATGGCTCTCCACTAAGTTATGGATTAGGGTTAGGAATTTCTGATATTAATAATGATGGATGGCCAGATTTTTACGTCTCCAATGACTACGCAGTGCCCGATTATTTATATATAAATCAGGGGAATGGAAAATTTATAAATGAAATAACCTCCCAAATCACCTATACGAGTCATTTTTCAATGGGGAATGATATCGCTGACATCAATAATGATGGATGGCCAGATATCTTTACTTTGGATATGCTTCCTGAAGACCATGAAAGGCAAAAACTGCTTATGGCCCCAGATAATTACTCTAAATTCAAGCTATTTGAAAGAAGTGGTTTTTATCGGCAATTCATGCGGAATATGCTACACCTAAACAATGGGAATTCCACTTTTACCGAGACTGGTCAATATTATGGAGTATCCAATACCGACTGGAGTTGGTCTGCATTGCTGGCTGATTTTGATAACGATGGTTGGAATGATTTGCACGTTACTAATGGCTATCTCAGGGATTATACCAATTTGGATTTTATCAATTTCATGGATGATTATGTAGCTCAAAAAGGAAAATTAGTTAGAGAGGATGTAATGGAAATAATTGCCCAAATGCCTGCTAGCGAAGTAAGTAACTATATTTTTAAAAATAATTCAGGCAAGGGTTTTGTAAACGCCACCTTTTCATGGGGATTAGAAAGGCCTTCAAATAGTAATGGAGCTGCATACTTTGATAGTGACAATGATGGGGATTTGGATTTAGTGATTAATAACGTTAATCAAAAAGCCTTTTTTTATGAGAATCAAGGGGGGGGCCATCCCCACCATTTTCTTTCCATTACATTGAGAGGAAACTCGGGTAATACACTAGGAATAGGTGCCAAAGTGATTATTAAAAATGATTCTTTAATTCAATCCAAGGAACAATATCCAACTAGGGGATTTCAATCTTCTGTTACCCCTACCCTACATTTTGGTTTAGGCATTGGGGACCAAATAATTGATACCATCGAGGTCATTTGGCCCAATAGAGAAAGACAGGTAATTACTCAAGTACCAGCTAATCAGAAGCTCATAATCAATCAGAAAGATGCTGAACCGCCTTCTATTATTGCAGCAACAAATGAGCTACCTAAAATTTTTAGACCCTTGACCACTATACCCAATGCAGGTTCTACTTCCAATTATAATGATTTTGATAGGCAATTACTCCTTCTTCAGTCATTTTCCAACGAAACGGTTTGTTTGAAGAAAGGTGACCTTAATGGCGATGGATTAGAGGATTTATTTGTCGGAGGCAATCAAAACTTTCCAGGCCAACTTTACTTGAGACAAACTAACGGAAAGATGAAATTAGCTGAGGTTCCCGTGTTTAAAGAACATGCCTATTTTGTAGATACAGATGCCCTAATTGAAGATTTTGACGGAGATGGTCATAATGATTTATTGGTTTTAAGTGGGGGTTACCACGACCTTAGAGATAAAGATCCTCGGTTATTAGACCGATTGTATTTAAACGATGGTAATGGAGGACTGGTATATTTTCCCGAAGGGTTACCTAATACTTTCCGAAACTCAAGGGTAGCTTTAACTATAGATTTTAATGAGGACGGAAACCAAGATATTTTTATTGGAGGTTCCTTTGTTCCTGGAAAATTTCCAACCTCAGATAGAAGCACTATTCTAATGAATCAGGGAAACGGAAGGTTTTCTGAATCCGAATCCAATATGGGAATAGATGTAGAATCTCTGCAGAGAGTAAATGCTGTGCAGAAGGCGGATTGGAATGGAGATGGAACTGAAGAAATTTTTGTAGCCAGTGATTGGGCTTCTTTAAGAGGTTTTCAAAAAAATGGGGAAATATGGGAAGAGATAGATATGCCTAATGTAATTAAAGAGAAAAAAGGACTTTGGACTTCTCTTCTCATAGATGATTTTAATAATGATGGTAAAGTAGATGTATTACTTGGAAATTGGGGCCTCAATATGCAGTTTGCCGCCACACCAGAAGAACCCATAGAGCTGCATTATTTTCCCACCAATGGAGGTATTACTATGTTGCCTATATTTTCCTATTACCTACAAGGTACTTCTTATCCAGACGTTACTCGAGGGGAACTTCTCAAACAATTGCCCCAAAATGGAGGTCAATTCACTACTTATCATGCTTATGCTCAAGCTAAATTAGCCGATATCCTGGACGGTTCTCAATTAAAGACTTCTGAAAAATTATTGGTAAATGAAACGGCCACTTCAATGTTTTTGAGTACTCCTCAAGGCTATGAGGAAGCGCCCTTGCCTCAGGAAATTCAATACGCTCCCATTTATGCTTTATGCTATCAAGATTTTGATGGAGATGGGGTCAAAGATTTATTAGCTGCTGGAAATAACAATTATACCAAGTTAAGATTGGGGTATCTGGAAGCCAACTATGGTTTACTTATGAAAGGGATTGGAAATGGTAATTTCAAATCGCTTAGCCCTCAAAAAAGTGGACTGGCTATTCGAGGAAGCGTTCGAGACTTAATTTTAATCGATAAAGAACTTTGGTTGATTTCTAATGAAGCTCCCTTACAGGCCTATACTTATTAATCTAATTCCATTGAATATGAAATACTTCTTTCCTATACTCCTTTTAGGCTCTCTCCTTTGGGGATGTGAAGTTCAACGCCAACCACCAGATCCACTTCAAATTATTCAAAATTGGGTAGACCTTACCCTTCATATATTAAAAGATACACCAGCTAATTCTCCTACTTTCGCTTCCAGATCGTTGGGATATATTGGATTAACTATGTACGAAACCCTGCAATTATCCGATTCAAATTATCATTCTATATCTAAACAATTAGATGGCCTAGAGATGATGATTGGAAGGGATTCCCTAATGGATTATTGCTGGCCAGTAGTTTTAAGTGCAGGCCAGGCCAGTATTTTAAAAAGCATTTATATTCAAACTAGCGATAAAAACAAAAATAAAATCGATTCACTTCATCAAACTGTAGTTTCTGAATATTCTAAAGGGAATTGGTCTGATATCGAATTGTTAAAATCTGAAAAGCTAGGTAGAAAAGTAGCAGAAAATATTTTTGAATGGTCCAAAGGTGATGGAGGTCATCGAGCCTATCTTAGAAATTTTGACAAAAATTTTGTTTGGCCGGTTTTCCCTGGGAGTTGGCAACCAGCTCTGTTTTCTCAATCTTTTTCTCACTATCCACTCCATCCAAATTGGGGAGAAAATCGAACTTTTTTAAAAGTAAATAGGAATATGGAAGATCCCGAGATGATTCCTTATAGTACAGATTCTACCTCTTCTTATTACCATCAATTTAAAAAAGTCTATGAAAAAGGAAATACTTTAACACAGGATGAAAAGGAAGCTGCAATTTGGTGGGGCGACGATCCTAGTGAAACCTTTAATCCACCAGGACATTCTTATTACCTTGCCTCTATCGCAATTGATAGTTTTCAACCTGAACCCCTTATAGCCGCTCAGGTGTATGCATCCTTAGGGATGGGATTAGCTGATGCTTTCATTAAGTGCTGGGAGTGGAAGTACCGTTTTTTTACTGAGCGTCCCAACACCTATATTCCAGCACATATCGATTCTAGTTGGATATCATTTTGGCCTGATCCTCCCTTCCCGGCATTCCCCTCTGGACATGCGATTCAAGCTTCGGTTTTTAGTCATACAATTATTTATTTTTTTGGCGACGATTTCGAATTTTATGATAGAGCGCATGAAGGAAGGTCAAGAGATGAAATAAGAGAGGTAGATTTTATCCCTAGGAAATTCACTCATTTTAGTGATGTCGCCAAGGAGATAGCTGATTCTAGATTTTTTGGTGGCATACATATTCCACATGACAATCAAGTTGGTCTAGAAAAAGGAGCAGAAATATCTCAAAATATCTTGGAGCTGGACTGGAAAAATTAAGAAGATGCAGAAGTTATTTTTAGGTCTATTGTTTATAGGTAATTGGTCTTTTCTAATAGGACAAACCGTTTTTGAGGAGGTCACCCAGCAAAGTGGAATCAATCATCATTTCGAAGTTTACGAGGGGTTGTTTGGTGGAGGCGGATGTGCTGCTGATTTTAATAATGATGGGTGGGAAGATTTATATATAGCCGGGGGGTTGTATCCCGACAGGTTATATATCAATCAAAAAGATGGGACCTTCCAAGATATGCTTATCTCTTCGGGTATGGGAATTACTTCAAAATATGTTACCCAAGGAGCCATTAGTGCGGATTTTAATAAAGATGGATGGGTAGATATTTTTATCACCACTATTACCCGTGCAGATACCATTTTAATTATACCCAGGGCAATTAATTTGCTTTTCATTAATAACGGTGATGGAACTTTCAGAGAATCAACTAGAGAATTTGGTTTAAACGATGATGAAGCTTTTTCAACATCTGCGCATGTTGGCGACGTCAATGCTGATGGGTTTCCCGATATATATTTGGGCAATTATTTTTACAATTATGACGGAAAGTTAGACACGATATACGACAATGATATAGTCAACGCTAATAATGAAGCTGAAGATTATTTATATATCAATCAAAATGGATTGAAATTTGAAAGGCAGGATCAAAACTACGGAATAGATCACACTGGATTCGGATTCGGGGGGGTCTTTACTGATGCGGATAACGATGGGGATTTAGATATAATGGTGATGAATGATTTTGGATATAAAGCACCTCCTAATTTATTTTACACCAATGAATACCCTAAGAAAAAATTTACTGATAAGGCTGAGGCCTTAGGATTAGATTTAAAAATAAATTCTATGGGAATCGCCATTGGAGATATTACCGGAGACGGGTATATGGATTACTTTTTCACCAATATCAGAGGGAATTATCTAATGGTACGGAGGGAAAACGGATATGAAGATATAGCAGATGAATTGAAGTTAAAATTTTTTAATATCAGTTGGGGAGCGAACTTTTCAGATTTCGATAACGATGGGGATTTAGATTTATTCACTTCAAATGGAGATTTGAATCCGAATTGTACGCCCATGTATAATCATTATTACGAAAATACAGAAGGGAAATTTACAGAAAAAGCTAGACTGGTCGGATTAGCTGATTATGGGATTGGAAGGGGATCTATTGTTTTTGATAAAGATAATGATGGAGATTTGGATTTATTGGTGATCAATCACCAACCTATTTTATCTTACCCTGAAAGCATCAACTCCGTTACTCAACTATATGAGAATAAAAGTAAAAATGATCATCATTGGATGAAAATTCAATTAAAAGGTGTCAAAGGGACTAGTAGAGGGCTTGGTGCTAAAATTATCCTACATACCTCAAAAGGAAAATTAATTCGTGAAATAGATGGTGGATCGAGTTTTATCTCACAAAGTTCAAGTTGGGCGCATTTCGGTTTGGGAGATATAGATTCTATAAATTATGTAGAAGTGGTCTGGCCAGGAAATCGTATTCAGCGGGTAGAACAAGTTTCTATTGACACCAATTTGGTAATAAAGGAAGAAATTCAATCGACACCAAAATATTGGAATAGAATAGGTTATGTAATAATTTTTGTGCTGTTTTTAGGAATATTTTTTATTTTCAAGAAAAAAAAATGAGAAAGCAAATTCTATTATCTGCTATTTTTAGCTTAGCACTATTAACCTCCATAACAGTATCTGCTCAGGATTACAACTCTGCAATCGGGGGAAAAATTGGTTACGGTTTGGTAGGTAGCTACAAGACTTTTCTCAATGAAAAAGCTGCTGTAGAGGCCTTTGCAGGGATTAATTGGAGTGGTTTTGTCCTTGGTGGACAATATCAATCTCACACTCCTATTAGTGATGTAGAAAGGTTAAAGTGGTATTGGGGTGGAGGGGCCATTTTTAGTACTTGGAGCTACGGTTTAGGATTAGGAAAAGGCTATAGCACCTTTGGAGTTTCCGGAGTTATTGGGTTAGACTATTCTATTGAGGACGTACCTGTAAATATTAGTTTAGATTGGTCACCGACCATTTACCTTTGGGACTCTTTTGAAAATATTTACGGAATTTCAACCCTAAACCGATTCAATGCTGGTTTCGCTGCCGTATCTGTAAGGTATATTTTAAATTAAAATAATCATGATTAGAATTATCCATTTATTACCTATTCTTACCCTCACTTTTATTAGTCATACGCTTGTTGGTCAAGATTGGCCAAACTTAAATAAATATGCCGAAGACAATTCCAAAATTAGCAATAAAGAAGTGGGAAGAGTGGTATTTATGGGTAATTCTATTACCGAAGGGTGGGGAAATGCCGATCCAGATTTTTTTAACGGCAAACCTTATGTAAATAGAGGAATTGGCGGTCAAACAACACCTCAAATGTTGATTAGATTTCGACAGGATGTTGTGGATTTGGACCCAGAGGCAGTGGTCATTTTGGCTGGAACTAATGATATTGCGGGTAATACAGGTCCATCTACTCTCAAAATGATTGCAGATAATATTTTCTCCATGGCTGAGATTGCCCAAGCTAATGGAATTAAGGTGGTAATATCCTCCGTTCTTCCAGTTTACGACTATCCTTGGAAACCAGGTCTAGAGCCAGCCCAAAAAATTATAGCCTTAAATCAAATGTTAAGTGATTACGCTATTTCTAACGGACATTTTTATCTGGATTACCACAGCACTATGAAAGATGAAAGAAATGGTCTTCCCAAAAAATATGCTTCAGACGAAGTTCATCCGACTAAGGAAGGGTATCAAGTGATGGGCCAAATGGTTGAAGCTTTATTATCAAGCATTTTAACGAAGTAAGGATTGAGTTAGCTCTTTTACCGAAGGTGCACCAACTTGCTCCATGACTTGTTGTAATTGTTTTTTGAGCATCTGAATGGTGAATAACCCTCCTTTATTACCTAATGCACCCACACCATACATAAAGGTTCTGCCCATAAAAGTAAATTGAGCTCCCGTTGCCATGGATACTGCAACGTCCGCACCTGTCCTTATTCCGGAATCCATCATTACGGTATAATGACTTTTATATTTGTTAGCTAAACGGTCTAAGGTATTGATGGTGGATTCCCCGTTATCTAATTGTCTTCCCCCATGGTTGGAAATTATGATCCCATCCATACCCACTTCCCTAGCTATCTCTGCATCTTTTTCACTGGCTACCCCTTTTAAAACCAGAGTACCTTTCCATTTGGATCGGATTTCTAATAATCTATCTTTAGTCAAACGACCGGAAAAGTTTTGATTCATAAAAGTCCCTAATTGCCTTAGATTAAGGCCCTTTGGCATGTATGGGTTCATGTTTACAAACTGCGGTTTGCCGTGCCATAAAGTCCTAATTGCCCAATCTGGGTGTTGCATTATTTGCATGATATTTCTAAGACTCATTTTAGGGGGAAGTGCCAAACCATTCTTGATGTCTTTATATCTGATTCCAAAACTAGGTACGTCGCTAAGCAAGACTAAAACTTTTACCCCAGCTGATGTTACTCTATTAAGGATATCGTCTCTTACTGATTGTTCTGAAGGGTAATACAATTGAAACCAATTT